>JBAQFY010000050.1:0-6014 GCA_049287505.1 Sedimentisphaerales bacterium
GATAAGTACTCCGTTCCGGTAATCGACCAGATCGCGAGAGTTCTCAATCGCGAACCCAAGATCCGTAATCGCGACTTGAAGTCGCTAGGAAACCGATACCGAGTTCTGGATATTAGACTCTCCTTACTTGATATTGTTGGTATTAAGGAGGGGACTGTTTGGCTTGTACAAACTGTACATGAGAAAGAATTGGTTGACTCGGCGGTCGGAGGGGCTAAGAGCCCCAGACTTTTTAGGGGGTGTGTATTCAAGAATGTGGCTTTCGAGGGTGCCTCTCTGGCAACGCTGTATAATGCGTATGACCTGATACATAAGTCTTTCCCTGGAGTTTCGATTGCCCCCATGGTTCTCATATTACACCCTAATCTGCCCGACTTTGAGCTTTATGGGATAAAAATTGGTACGAATCGCTACGAAAGGATGGTACTGACGGAAGACCTAATAAAGAGAAACTCGCTCAGTTATGAGGATGAATTAAAAAGAGACCATGAGTCTCTTTGGATGCTGCCTCGTCGTCTCGATAATCCGCTTTTCAAAGGGTTACCACCTTGCCGTGGAGGTAGAACTTTGAGTATCTTGGCTTCAGCTTGTTCGAGACAGATTCTGAAGGACAAGCTTCTTGTCTGGACAGAAGGAGACGTCAGAGAAGCGCTTGAGGCAGATTTCAACTATGACCTACCGCGCGACAAGGTTCGGCACGATCTGGGGGACCGCTTAGTAGGACAGGGTTTTATGAGAAAGTGGGGAAGTGAACATTCGGTCACCGTCAAAGGCATGGCTAGATATCAATACTGCCTCGCAAAATATACTACCGTTGGAACCAGTGACCCCGATCGTGTATTACAAGCCTGTGTTGATCAAAGAGATAGAATTGTTAAGAGGTACGGTTGTATCTAATTGTTTCTCAATGCAATATGAAAAGTTAATTGATTGCTTAAAGAGGACTTAACATGAACCGGCGACTCAATATTCAGTTCAATGACAAGCAGAAGAAAGCATTGGACAAGCTTGCTACTGATATGGGAACAACGAAAGCGGGCGTAATAAAGACGGGATTGTCACTCCTTGAGGTTGCCCTCCGTGAAAAAAAACTAGGAAATCAGCTTGGCGTAGTTCGAGATAACAAGGTAGTGAAAGAGATAATTGGCATCGAGTAGCGTTAACGTGTTAATAAAGGTGTCAGGAGCATTTTTAGGAAATCTAGTGAAACATTACTTATTTCTCACTTTCATTGAGGTCTTTTATTATCTCGCAAATTGTTCTTCAAACAGGTACATCAAAAGAACTGTTGTGCAATGCACAACCTACAAGGGACGTCATACGTAAGTTTTATATTAGCACACGTGAGTCTTTCTGTCATGAAGTTTTTTGTGGAAATTCGAAGGGCAGAATACAGAGCACAGAAGCCTATCCTATGGTTCTGGATTCCCGCTTTCGCGGGAATGACAGACTTACTGTTTGTCAACAAGAATAATGGTGGGGCAACCCTTCGACTGCCCCTTCGACTAAGCTCAGGGCTTCGGCTTATTCAGGGCAGGCCCCACCCTACGATTTTGGTTGTTTGTCGTGGATTATTTTGGAAATCCGAAGCACTAAATCCTAAATCCGAAACAATATCGAATTTTAGAAATCTCAATTTTCAATCGAGAGCACTATAATTTGTCGATGGCTTCGGCGATTAGCGAGCGGATGGGCATACGCTGCGGGCAGCGAGCTTCCGCGAGACTATAATCCAGAACGAGCAGCTTGTTTCGTACGCCAGCGGGGAGCTGGGCGAAAAGTCTCCTTGCCTCGGCCTTCTCGCCATAACTGTTGTAGTACATTAAGTACCGCATAATATCGCTGACGTAAGGCACATCCGGCAGAGTGGCGTTGCAGATATGCGCACAGCCGGCACAATAGCCACTACAGGTGGCCGTGGCGTATTCTTTGAATATGTCTCTATCGGCCTGCGTAAGCTCGGTTTTATCGAGCGCTGCTGCGACGTTAGAATTGAAGACGCTGACGTTCTTCATTCCTACACAGGCTGAGCTGAACCTTTTATCTTCCAGGACAAGTTTTATCTTTGCCTGTGCCTCGGTAAAGCCGAGCTGGAGGAAGTGCTCGACCAGCTTTTTTTCGGCATCGGTTTGAATCTTCTGGCCCATACCCTGGGTCTTCATTGCGATAAGTCCGATACCCGCTTTATGGCAGGCATCAATAGCAGCCTGCAATTCGGCATCCTGCACCAGGTAGAAGTTGTATGGTGTCATTATCACGTCAATCCAGGGCGTCTTGGCCGCAGCGGCAAGGACTATCGCTGCGTTCTGATGTGTGCTGAGGCCGAAAAGCCGGAGCAGCTTTCGCTTCTTTGCACTCTCGGCCCATTTGCCCACCTTATCGGTCAGCCAGGCAGGATTTGAGCATTGATTAAGACCAAAGTACAAGTCAATGCAGCCGGTATTCATCCTTTCCAAAGAAGTTACAAGCCGTTTTTCCATTTCTTCCGGAGTTCCTGCAATCGATGCCTTGGTGGCAAGAAACAGGCTCTTTCGAATCTTAGGATTTTTGGCAATGAATTTGCCGATGCCAAGCTCGCTGTTTCCACCAGCGTAGTCATAGGCGGTATCCCAGAAATTAACGCCATATTGAAGGGTTTTTTGCAGCAGGATTTGGTTTTCAACGTCAACCTGATAGGTTCCAAAAGACAGACAGGGAATCTTAACCTTTGTTTTGCCCAGCTTTCGTCTCGGCACCTGCGGGTATTTGGTCTTTTCTTCGGGATTCGACTGGTCTGGGCCGGCTATAGCTCCGGTGGAAGCCAAAATAGAGCTTAATCCAGTTGCGCCGACAGTCTTTAAGAAATTTCTTCTGTCGATTGTATCCTGTACTTTTTTCATCACAATAAACCCCGACAAAGATTAGCATTTACCCCGTTAGAAATCAGGGACGAAAACTTTTGAGATATTATTTCTAACTGGGTTTTAATAATAACTTTCTGTCAGCGCTTCTTGTTTCACCTACTGCGGAGACCCTTATAGCTTTCTTACCGCTTACAGGGCATTCGTGTTCGCATACTCCGCAGCCGATACATTTTTCAATATCAACGAAAGGCTGCTGCAGGCGAACCTGAACCTCAATTTTGCCGCCTGGAACGAACATTTTTACGAATTGCCCATCAGAAAAAATTTCCAAAGAATTTTCGGTATTTGCCGTGATTTTCCTGCGTTTACCATCTTCAACAGCACAATAATAATCACCGCCGGCGAATTTGCCCGGCATAATGGTTTGCTCGACTTCTATTACATTGTCAGCGGCTTTTTTCACTGTTAAAATGCCGTCTCTTAACGTGTTGAAACATTCCCGGGTATAAATCGCTTTGGGACTAACCGGACAATTTTCTTCACAGACAATACAGGGCTTATCCATCGCCCAGGGAAGACATCTGTCGCGGTCAAAAAAGGCGGTTCCGATTTTGATTGGCCCGACTTCGGCAAATTCGCCGAGTCCTTGTTTCTCGGCGAGGGTAATGGGCCTGATAGCCGAGGTTGGACACACCTGACCACAAGCTACACAGCTCAACTGGCAGCCGCTTGAACCGATTCGATTATTTAGTATAGGCGTCCAGAGATTTTCGAGGCCTCCCACAATACCTCCGGGCTGGATGACATTTGTAGGACAGGCCCGCATACATTGTCCGCACTTGATACATCTTCTTAAGAATTCCTCTTCCGGCAGTGCGCCCGGCGGTCGAATAAGTTCGTGGTGCCAGTTACTGCCCAGTTTATTGCTCAGCCGTACTGCCGGTACTGCAAAGATACCGCCGGCTAATGAAAGCACAAAGCCTCTGCGAGAAACGTCCGGGTTTGTGATTTCGCCTGCCAGTGAGGGTCTGGTCTGGTAAGCGAGCAGCTCATCCGGGCAATCGTCCCGGCAGTTAAAGCAAAGGACACATTCGCTTATTCTTATACTGCCGCTCGGCTCGCAGGCGCCCTCGCAGGCCTTATCGCACAGTCTGCAATTGCTGCATTCGCTTTGCTTCTTGCCGATACGCCAGATAGCAAACCTGCTGATAACGGCGAACAATGCACCGAGCGGACAGATGAATCTGCAATAAAACCGGGGAATAAGCAGATTGAGTAAAATTGCCGTCAGGAATATCGAAAATATCAGCCAGGCCCCTTCATAAAAGCGGGCCGTTACTGAAACAAAACTTACAGCTCTATCAAAAATGGGCAGCAACAGCAGGTTAAAAGAACGAGTTACCAGCGGTATAGGGTCGAGCAAACCGGTCTGCAAGGTAACGGCGAGTGATGGAAAGGCGGCCATAAACAGAAAGAATATTAGAATGAAATATTTTATACACTGGGCCTTTCGATATTTGTTGAGCTGGATTTTTTGTGCAGTTTTTTTTCTTCGATTGCCGAGGTAGCCAACGAACTGGTGCAGAGCGCCGAAGGGACAAACCCAACCACAGAAGAACCGCCCGAATACTATCGTCAAGATAATTGTAACCAGCGCCCATAAGAGCGGCCAATAGAGCGTATGGGTAGTCAATGCTGTGGCAATTGCTACTAATGGGTCGAGCTGTAAAAACCAATTAACCGGCCAGCCTCGCAACTGCCAGAATTTGTCCCCTACGGTGCCGACTATGCAGAACCAGACAAACATCGAAAAAAAGAAGACCTGGCTTATGCGCCTGACTGTTACAATTTTCATAATCACACTTTCAGAGCTGCGAAAGTTGAGCACCTACTTTCGAATCTTTATTTTTCCAAGATAGTACCAGCCATCCGGTTGCTTTCCGGATATGGCAAGTTTAACTTTGGGCTCTTTGGACAGCGGGTCGAGAATGCCGATTTGAAGGTCATATTCGCCCAGAGGCATATTAGATGGAACCGGGACGGTATCATCATAAAGATTGTCGCCCGGCAGCCAGATTATGATATCGGCATTGGTGACTAAGATTTCAGTTTTTTCATCGTTCTTGAGGCGAAGAGCAAGAGGGAATTTTTTGTAACACGGCGCAACACCCTTGTTCTCCCACCACGAAGTGAAAGATAGTTTACCATCCGGATTCAGCGCCGCCGGGTACGTAAACTTGCGAAGCACAAATCTGTAGCCCATTTTGTTTAGCCACCTGTTGACCGAAGGCCGCCATTCGTTCGGCACCGGCGAGGATTTAGCGTTAAAAGAAGAGATGTGCCATTTGAGCGACTCATCGATAATGTGGTCAACATCCCAGCCCATATCTTTCCAGTGCTGCATTACCCAGCACACCTCAAGCGTTACCGGGGCCTTTTTCCAGGCCTCCCGGACACCGAAGTTAATGATTGCCTGCGGATAATAATCGTTCATGTGCGACCAGGTGGGACTGAATCCTCCCATATCTCCGAGACAATCAATCCTCCAGCCGACATCGGCTCTGGAAAGCGCGTAGGTGTTTGTTTTCTCATCGGTCAGGAGCATAACAAGATGTGTTTTCTTAAAAGAGTCGATATAGGCATCGACCAGTGCTTGCCTTGTTTTGTGCGTCAATAGAGCAGAGCCTGCACCTTCACCCCAGGCTCCGACAATCGCAGCGTCAACGCTTTCGAGGTCCGGGTGCCCATCATAACGTTCGCCGAGAATTCTTATCATATTCGTGAAATGCTCGACGTACCGTGGGTCTTCAGGGTCAACCTGCCATTTCTTCTCCGGCAAATCTTTCCTTTTGCCGACCATTGCACGATACCAGTCCGGAACATCATTTTCAGTCCCTGTTCCGTATGGTGCTATACGCAGCATAAGAGTCTGGCCCCGCTGCCGGGCTGTTTTGAGGGCTTTATCTATTAAGTCCCACCGGTATTTGTGCATTTGCGGCTCGATGAACTTCCAATAAATTCGGAAATACGCTATCGTTGTCATCGGATAGTCTTTGTTTTCCAGGTTGCCGTCAAAATCCTGATAGACGATGGGCTTGCCTTCGGTCCATCTTTTGGCCGTATTTAACTCATCGCCGTTGAATCTCTGAAACGTCATAAAGCCGATTCCTG
>JBAQFY010000051.1:0-3548 GCA_049287505.1 Sedimentisphaerales bacterium
CAGGAGGCTGATAATGAAACCTATCACACGTCGAGATTTTATGAAACATTCAATGGCCGCTGGTATTGGCCTGACGATGGCCAGTCCTTTTTCCCGTGCACGGGGGGCGAACAATGATATTCGCGTGGCTGTAGTCGGTATCAATGGCCGGGGCTTCTCACACATTAACGAATTCAATAAGATGTCAGGGGTACGTGTGGCTGCGCTTTGTGACGTTGACAGAAAGGTTCTCGACCGCCGTGCCAAGGCGTTTACAGACCGCAATGAAAAGGTCGATACCTATGTCGATATTCGCGACTTGCTGGAAGACAAAAACATTGATGCTGTTACCATTGCTACGACCAATCACTCGCACTCGCTGATTACTGTTTGGGCCTGCCAGGCGGGCAAGGACGTCTATGTCGAGAAGCCGTGCAGCCATAATGTTTTCGAGGGGCGCAAGTGCGTCGAGGCCGCTCGCAAGTACAAAAGAATTGTTCAGCACGGCACGCAGAGCCGTGCCAGTAATGACTGGGCGCACCAGATAGCCGCCGTCCAGAGCGGCAAATATGGCAAGCTCCTTGTCTCCAAGGGCTACTGTTGTAAGCCGCGATGGAGTATCGGCTTCAAGCCTATAAAAACTCCCCCGAAGGAGCTTGATTTCAATATCTGGCTTGGCCCGGCACCTCTTCAGCCCTACCACGAGAACCTGGTCCACTACAACTGGCACTGGTTCTGGGATTTCGGCAACGGCGATATGGGCAATCAGGGTGTGCACCAGATTGACATCGCCCGCTGGGCCATCAAAGATGCTACCCTGCCTAAGAGCGTGATAAGTATGGGGGGCCGATGGGTTGATGGCCCCAACTATTTCAAAGACCAGGCCCAGACACCCAACCAGGAGCTATCAATATTCGACTACGGCCAGACGCTCCTGGTCTTTGAGACTCGCGGTCTGGTTGGCAAATACGACGACTTCCCAAACAAGGTCGCCAACGAATTCTACCTTGAGGAAGGCGCAATCATCGAAGGCAAGTTTTATCCTCACGGCAGCGGCGAGGGCGAGCCGCTCGTAGATGTGGAATATCCAAGGCGGTCTGAGAATAACTTCGAGAACTTCATTAGCTGCGTTCGCAGCCGAAGGCGTGAGGACCTCTGCGCCGATATCCTTGAAGCGCACCTGTCCAGTGCTCTCTGCCATCTGGGCAATATCTCCTACCGGATGGGTAATGAACTACCTTTCGGCAAAGATGCCGAAACACTTGGCGACAATGAAATTGTAAGTGACAGTGTCAAGACCGTTCTGGCTAATACCAGGGCCATCGGGGTTGACCCTGCAAGAAGCACGTATCGGCTCGGCCCCAAACTATTGTTCGACGCCGAAACTGAGAAGTTCGTGGATAACCCGGCAGCCGATGAGCTTTTGTCTCGCCCATACCGCAAGCCGTTTGTCGTGCCTGAGCAGGTATGAGCCGGTTAATGTCGGGTCCTCTGTTTAGCTGCTTTTTTTGAGTGTTACGCTGATGCCGCCGGCATCTTTGTGCAGGAAGACGGTTTCAAGATTAGGGTCCGTGGTGATGGCCTTGAGGTAGTCCTGCATTTCCGATGCCAGGTCGGTGGTGTTGTAGGCCATAATCAGTCCGCCCGGACGCACTAAGGGCAGGAGTTTTTTGAGGTAGTCGAAGTAGCCGGGCTTGTCCGCATCAATGAAAAGGATATCAATAGGTTCTTTTAGCTGGGTAACTGTCTTGTGGGCATCGCCCTCGACGATGGTAACCAGATGACTGATACCGGCTTCTTTGAAGTGTTTACGGGCCAGCGAAATGCGGTACGGGTCGATTTCGTGTGTGGTCAGCCTGCCACCGGTCGTTCGCAGGCCCAGGCATAACCAGAGGGCCGAATAGCCGTTCGATGTGCCGATTTCAACGACGTGCTTGGCGCCGGTTGCCGCCGTAAGTATCCACAGCAGCCTGCCTTCTTCCTTTGTAATATTCCACATTGCATAGTTTCTATCTTTGGACATATCCTCAAGAACACTCAGGATTTTTGCCTCTTCATTTATATTGTCGGCTGAGCTGTCATCGGCTGCTTTGTCCGCGCCTGCCCGGCTCATAGCCGCTACTATCAATGCTGCTATCGCACAGGCTGCCGCTAATAGACATTTTTTATTTGTTTTCATTGTGCTTGCCTCCGTTTCCATCTTTTAACCTTTTGTCTATCTGTCATAATACCGTCGTAAGTCGCCCGGTGCCAGGCCATTTTGCGAATATTTGCAACTCGGAATTGGTGGAAGATTAAGATGACCGACAGTCTTAAAATCTCTGTAATGTTATGCCACCTACAATGAAGATTAGACCTATTACCGTTGATAGAAAAATCTTTTCGCCAACCGCAAAAGAAATCACCACAAGAGAAAAAAATGGGGTCAAGTAAACCAAGTTTGCTACATGCGCGGTTGTTTTCGATAACTTTAATGCCTTTAGCCAGAGCAGGAAAGTAATCCCCATTTCAAACAGTCCTATATAAGCTGCTCCAAGAATACCTTTAAGGTCCGGAAATTCTATTTTCGCAAAAAGTAAAATTGACAGAAATATGAATATAGACCCAAACATAAAATTGAGGAACAATCTGACCGCCTCATCATGTTTGTCTCTTACATTATAAATCCAGAATAACGCCCAGATTATTGTGCTGCCCAGTGCCAGTAATACTCCGGCAGGATTGGTAAACTTAAATCCTAAAATATTTCCACGAGTTGCAATAATAAAAACACCAAAAAAGCTGATAGTTATTGCAAGAATGCTCTTTAGTTTGATTTTTTGCCTGAGCAAAGGTATCGACAACAAAACAAGCGTCATTGGCCAAAGCCAATTTATTGTCATAGCTTCCTGGGCGCTAAGTATTGAGTATGCGTTAAGCAAGACAAGGTAGTAGAGGAACGGACTGAGAAAACCCATCGCAGCCGAACGCAGATAATCGGTTTTAGAGAAGGCCTTGAGTAAATTTAACTTCCTCGAAAATAATAAGTGAAGAAAAAGAGCGATAGTCGATATGAGCGAGGCATAAAACAAAAGATGTAAGATATGTAAATTTAAGACATCTGAATAAAAGGGGAGCGAAATTTTGAAAGCGGCAGCAATGGTGGACCAAAACAGAACTGCTGCTGCAGCATAAAGATATGCCCTTTTTTGTCTTTCCATATTTTTATAGTATCTAACCGAACTGTAATATGCAATGAATCTTTCGGATGTTGTCGTAGAGCAGGTTTATTTGGACTTTACGAATAAGCTAACAGCCCCTTTGGCCTGGCTTGCTTCTCGGCTTGCCCCCACCAGCCACAAGCGGGGGCTTGGGCGCGGTGATGGTGAGAAGTATGACATTCTTACACTGAGAAGCAACAAGATGTTGAGCAGTTAGTCCCACTCAACGAGCACATAGATATAATCTGTCAACGTATTTCTTTTGGCAACGGTGTCATTATTTTTAATTTGCAGCTGAAGTGAATTTATCTTTTCGCGAGTATCGGCAATGCTTGTAACATCCCATGAGTCAACAGCCTCGTGGTGTTC
>JBAQFY010000052.1:0-16198 GCA_049287505.1 Sedimentisphaerales bacterium
TCCAAATCCACCCAGAGCCTGGAGGTGCCTGATGCAGAAACGGCATGTCACATAAATGCTTTTGATATTTACCATAATTGCTCATATAAAAAAGCGCTGCACCTGACCGCACGCAAGCGTGCGGCAGGTGAGCTTGGTCGTTAGAAGAGGAATAAAAATGACATCTAATGAATATGAAAAATTAACAGCTGACATTGTAGGGAAATTCAAATCTCATATGGGCAATAATAATATTTTGGTCAAATGTGGCAAAAATAACAAATGGAAAGGTGCCTCTACCCATAACCATCAAATTGATATTTCTGTTGAATATAAGGATAAAATTTATATTGTGGAATGCAAAAGGTATAAGCAACGAATTAATGTAGCCAATATGTTGGTTTTAGTGGGAAGGATTAAAGATATCCAAGCCAATGAGAAAAGAAAAATCAATGGTATATTTTTCACAACAAAAGGATATCAAGGCGGCGCAAAGAAAGTAGCAAAGTATTTCCAAATAGTCATTAATACAGCAATGTCTATTGATGAATTTGCTGCTCAATTGGCAGAACATGTTATTATTGGTACACAGTCACTAAAATTAGGATTGCAATTGCATCAACCAGAAATAATAACTTCTAATAACTCAATCCAGCGGACTGAATTTGATGCCTAACGGCGTCTCGTCCAGCCGCTGATTTCGTAGTGTTAGCTGAGATTTTGGAGTTTAGTGCTCTGTTCTCGTCGCTCGTATGTCGTATATCGAATCGAGAATCCAGTATCAGGAATCGAGTATCTTGTCTTTTGCCTTCTCTTTGGCTCGTTTTGAATTCAGTTTTTTGGAAATTTATAATTGTCATACGTAAAGCGCGTACGCGCTTCACGTATAAGCCGTTTTTGACACTACGTCCCAGTGAAAATAATATTTGAACCTTTTATTCGAAAACAGCTACTTGTTTTTTTGAGATTGTTAAGTCGGCCCCCTGCTTTCTTGCGTGCCTCTGCGACTCTCGTCGCAGGACGAGGCAGCAGACGAAAGCAAGAAGGGGGCCTCCTCGTAATGACATCGAGCATCCGTCTTCTGACTTCTGTCCTCCGTCTTCTGTCTTCCGTCTTCTGTTCGTTTACCTGATACCCTGCTGTCCTTATAACTCCACAGGACGCCTTACGGCGCTGCAACCTGATTTCCTGTTCACCTGATAACCTGAACGGCTAATCATCTAATCTCTAATCTACTAATGCTGTTCCCTGTCTTCTGTCGTCTGTCTTATGTCTTCTCTTTTTCTAATTAATCTTCTATAAGATAAAATTTCTTTTAGCTATTTTGTTGTTATTTGCCGAATAATAATATAGTTTATCTGCCATCTAAAGTGGATTTTAAATAGCAGGGATGCGAATGGAATTGATAAAGAAAATCAAGCAGTCCGAGGCACAAGCCCAGGAGATTATCGAACAGGCCAAAGCTGATGCAGCCAAACAGGCTGAAAAGGGTCGAGAGAGTCGGCTTGCAGCAATGACCGAAGCAGAGCAGCAGAGGAAACAAGCGACCGAAGCGGCTGTTGCCAAAGCGCGGGCACAAGCTGAAGCGGAAGTTAAGGATCTTAAAGCCCAGGCCGAAGACCAGCGCCGGCAACTGCGAGAAAAAGCCGCTAATAAAATGGCCACAGCGGCCGCAAAAGTAATGGATTACTTGAGAGGCTAACTATGGCTATTGCGCAGATGGCAAAAGTCATAATTGTCAGTCATCGCACGCAGGCCTCCGAGCTTCTCGAAGCCCTGCAGCACGAGGGCATTTGTCATATACTCAACGCAGACGAGGCAATTCTCAGCAGGGACTTCCCTGAGCTTGGTGCCTCAGCCGAACGGCCTAAAGATATTGAAGGGCTGTTAAATCGCCTTGAAAAGGGCATAGCATTTCTCAAAAATTATGCCGAAGCCCGAAAGGGTCTTGCCGGCGTACTTTCACCACGCACCGTCGTTGATGAGCAATCGTATCACAGGGTTGTTTCTGACCGGCAAATCTCAAAAATTATCGACCGGTGCGAGCAGCTCGAAGCGTCAATGGAGAAAACAAAGAGTGAAATCGAAAAGCTCTATAGCACTCTGGAGATGCTCGGTCCCTGGGCGTCTCTCGAAACCCCCGTAGAAGAAATCGGCCGACTTCGCCAGGCTGCCTGCTGGAGCGGATTGCTGCCGGTTCAGCAATTTGAGCAGACCCAGGAAAAGCTAAGCGAGTCCGGTGCGGCAATACAGCAAATAGGAGCCGACAGCAGCAAATGTGCATGTCTTATTGTTTGTCTGAAAGAAAACGCAGACCAGGTGCAGAAGCTGTTGCGCTCAGCCGAGTTCGAGCCGGTCAGCTTTGAGCCGATGACCGGCACCGTCTCGAAATTGATTCGCGAGCACAGCGAAAAGCTTGAACAGGCGGAAGAACAATTACAAAGCCAGGTGGACAACGCGGCGACGCTTTCTAAAAATCTGCTTAATTTAGAGATTCTCTACGACCACTATAAAAATCTTCTAAACAGAGAGCAGGCTAAGGATGCCGCACCGGCCACCGAGCATACCGTCCTTTTGGAAGGCTGGGTGAAGAAAAATGATTATGCTAAGCTGGAGAAAATAGTATCGGGTTTTGGGGCGTCGAGTTTGACGAAAATCGAACCGGCTGAGGACGAAGAAATACCGGTCGAGATTGAGAACAAGAATGTTGTCAAGCCGTTTGAGGTGATAACCCGCCTGTACGGTATGCCGCACTATCTGAATATTGACCCGACGGGGTATATGGCGCCGTTTTTTGCGGTTTTCTTTGGGATGTGTCTCGCCGATGCAGGCTATGGTCTTATCATAGCCGTCGCAGCTGCATTGCTCATAAGAAAAATACAGGGCGATAAGAAGCTGATAATGATGTTGGGGCTTTGCGGAGTGTCCACGGCAGTGATTGGTGCCTTGACAGGAGGATGGTTCGGTGACGCCGTAAAGCAGTTCATCCCTGCCCTAGAGCCGGTGCGGGCAAAGCTGATGTTGTTCGACCCCTTTGATAAGCCGATGTACTTCTTCGCTGTGGCGGTCGGTCTGGGGTATTTCCAAATCCTGACAGGTCTCGTGATAGCATTTGTGCACAATATCAGGCGAAGAGACTACGCCTCGTCGGTGTTCAACCAGCTGACCTGGCTTGTAATGCTGAATTCAGTTGTGATTTTTGGTGCAGGCAAGGCGGGATTCATACCGCCCCATATCGGCAGTATCTTTGGAAAAGTCGCAATCGTTCCCGCTGTGATGATATTCCTTTTGAGCCATCGTGAGGGTGGATGCATTGCTCGCCTGGGAATGGGATTTTACAATCTTTTCAGTTCAATATTCTACCTCGGTGATGTGCTGAGCTACCTCCGGTTGATGGCTCTTGGCATGGTAGGTGCGGGTCTGGCAATGGCTATCAACGTAATCGCCGGTATCTCCCTCAAAATACCTTATGGAATAGGTATCCTCGTAATGATATTAGTGCTTGTTGGGGGGCACCTGTTCAATCTTATCCTGGCTATGCTAAGCGCATTCGTTCATACGCTGAGGCTTCAATACGTGGAGTTCTTCCCGAAATTCCTGATAGGCGGCGGTAAATCGTTTGAGCCGCTCAGCAAAAAATATGAGCATATATACGTTGCGAAAAAAATTTAACAGGTCGTTTTTTAGTTAAGAAAGAGAGGTTTTATTATGAGTGGTCTGACATTAGCTTTGATTGGTGCCGGCTTGGCGGCACTTTTGGCCGGTATCGGCTCGGCAATCGGAATTGGCATTGCCGGCAGAAGTGCTACGGGAGTACTGAGTGAGAAACCGGAAAGGTATGGGCAGATGTTCATTATGGTCGTCCTGCCCGGTACGCAGGGATTCTACGGTTTTCTTGCTGCGTTTATGGTCATGCTTCAACTCCACTTCTTCGAGAGGAAAGTACCGATGTTGACCTTCGGACAAGGTTTGGAAGTGCTGATAGCCTGTTTGCCTATTGCTTTTGCAGGTCTGGTAAGTGCCATTTATCAGGGTAAGGTTTGCTCTGGCGGTATATTGATGGCTGCGAAGAGGCCCGAGATGGCATTTAAAGCGGGTGTTGTTTACGCAGTCATGGTTGAGATTTATGCGATATTGGGGCTGCTCATAACCCTGTTTATGCTGCTGTTCGGCATAAGTTGGCCGGCAGTCGCAGCTTGAAATGTAAAACTACATACTACATACGAAATACGAGATACAAGATTATGGAAGCCGGACAGGTAGTAGAGAAGATATTGGCCGACGCCAACGCTGAGGCGGATAAAATAAAGAAAGAAGCCGAAGAAAAAGAGGCTGCTGAACAAGCCAAGCTCACCGAGCAATTGGACGAATACAGAAAGCAAACAGGGCTTCTTGCCAAAAAGGCCGGCGAAGATGAAAAATCGCACATCCTTGCAGCGGCGAGAATGGATATTGCTAAAGAGTATTTGGCCGAGAAAAGGAAGATACTCGACAAGGTTTTTGAACAGGCGCGTCAGCAGCTACAAAATTTGCCTGATGAGGAATATCGCGCTCTGATTAAAAAATTGATACTCGATGCGGCCGAGACCGGGGATGAAGAGGTGGTAGTTGATACGAACGAAAATCGCATCAGCCAGGAGTTAATAAAGCAAATAAACCGCGAATTAGGCCCCCGCTGCAAAGGTAATTTAAGATTGTCTGACCAAAGGCAGAACCTGGGAGCCGGAGTTATCTTAAAACGTGGAAAGATAAAAACAAACCTCTCTCTTGAGGTGCTTATAGACCAGGCGCGCAAAGAGCTGGAAATCGAATTAGCAAAGGAGCTATTCTTGTGAATTGTGGTACCAGCCTTAAAGGATTCTGAAGAGTGTTCTTCCACATTTGGTTTGTGACAAAATATCGCAGGCCCGTTTTGGATGAAGAGACGGAGCAAAAGTTACTTACAATAGTGCAAGAAATAGCGAAAAGAAAAGGCTACAAAATATTAGAGGTTGAGCCAAACAGGGACCACGTACATATATTATTAGAGTTAGATCAGAGGGAAAAACTTCCCTCGGTTGTAAGGACGCTAAAGGCGGTAACTGCTAAAAAAATACGGGAAGAAACCCCACACTTACGTGTGGGGAATGCCTTTTGGGCTAAACGATATGGCTACAAAGAGGTAAAAGCCGAAGGATTAAAGGTTGTACGAAAATATATCCAAGAGCAGAAAAGGATACCACACACGTGAGTGTGTGGAGGACAAAATGCAAACTACCATTCTTGATTTTTACACCTACCCGCCCATCGGCGGCGATGACTGGCGATATACGTTCCAGACGGCCCAGGTACGCACGCTTGAAATGCAGATGCTAAGCAGAGCCGCTTTACTCGATATGGCCAACTCTGAAAGCTTCGCACAGGCCGTTGATTTGCTCAGTGGAACAGAATACGCCCTTCAACGAGGAGGCAGGGACTTTGTGGAAGTCGAGGAAATCCTGCAGCAGCGAAGAGCAACGGTAAGGGAGCTTTTCTCAGTTTTTATGCTTGATGAGCCGATTATTGAGCTGTTCAGGACCCGCGATGATTTTGCAAACCTCCGGCTGGCGGTCAGGCGAACATTGACCGAAAAACCGTTGGGGACCGATTACAGCAACGATGGCAACGTGCCGCCGGAGATGATTGAGCAGATATTTTCCGAGGAAGACGAGTTTAGTAAACCGGTATTTCCAGATTACATTCGCCACGCTGTAGAGCAGGCGGTTCTGGCTTATTATCAAAACAAAGATATTCGTCAGGTCGATTACGCAATCGACAATGTCCAGGCGCAATATCATTTAAAGCAGGCACGCCGATTAAAAAGTGTTTTTCTGCTCGGGCTTTTTAGAATACAGATTGACCTGACCAACATTCGCACAATGCTTCGGCTCAAATTTATCGAGTCCGAGTCCCGCACCAAAACGGCGGAAGCCGAAGTTTTTTTAGTGCGGGATAATGTCTTTTTGGAAGGTGGTTTCATCGAATTAGAGCGATTCAGGCACGGCCTGGAGCTCGGCTACGAAGCGCTGGGACCGTTGTTCTTTGTAACCCCGTACCATCGAATCGTTGATACGGGAGCTAATTACCTTGCGTCGAATAAATCCTTTTTGAGGGTTGAGCAGCAGTGTGAAGAGCATTTAACCGGATTTTTGAAATCGACGATTCAGATTACCGCCGGCCCTCAGCCGATTATTGCCTTTTTGTTAATGAAGGAAAATGAAATCCGTACAGTCAGATTGATATTGACTGCCAAGAAAAATTTCCTGGATACAAAACTTATTTTGGACCGCCTGGCCGGATAAGGCGGAAGCATTGAGGTTCAAGTATGAAAATTATAAAGCTAATCTGCCTGGTTTTGGTATTAATGTTTATCACCGTTGGGTGTGAGGAAAAAGAAACTGTATCCCCCCTGCAGGCTGAACCAGTCAAATCTCTGCACCAGGCTGCTGCGGACGGCGATTTTGTCGAGGTCCGATTACACATTTTAAAGGGTGTTAATATCAATGCCAAGGATGTGTACGGCCGCTCACCTTTGCATCTCGCGGCCGGGAACGGTCATAAAAGTGTCGTAGAAATGCTTATCGCCAAGGGTGCCGATGTTGATGCAAAGAATTATTATGGCCATACGCCGCTGCTCGAGGCGGTCCACGAGGGACACGAGGCTGTCGCCAAGCTGCTCATTGCCAATGGTGCTGATGTCAATGCAAAGAACAATTTCGGCTGGCCTGTTCTGCACGTCGCTGCCGGTGAAGGCCTCAAGGATGTAACGGAGATGCTTATTGATGCAGGCGCTGATATCAACTCGGAGAACGACTCGAACCAGACCCCGCTGCATATCGTGGCCGAGAAGGGCCAAAAAGACATTGCCAAATACCTTATAGCTAAAGCTGCTGATGTCAACGCAAAAGACGAGAATGGCTGGACGCCTTTGTTCTTCGCAATTGTTTACAGCCAAAAAGATGTTGCCGGGCTGCTTATTGCTAAGGGCGCCGATGTCAACGCAAGGGATAATTATGGCCAGACACCACTGCACCTTACGGCTGCTCACGGGCACAAGGATATAGCAGAACGCCTTATCGCCAAAGGCGCCGATGTCAATGCTGAAACTAAGGACGGCGAAACGCCCCTGGACTGGGCAAAAGAGGAAGAGCAAACCGAAATCGTTGAGCTGTTGCTCAAGCACGGAGCAAAAGAATGATGAATCAATTACGAGCCACTATCGACGAGAGACGAGCGACGAATTATGGAAGGTAAAATCGCAGTTTTGGGTAGTACTGATTTTGTAATGCCGTTTTCGGCACTCGGCGTAGATACGTACCCCGTAGGCCGGGTCGCCGGTGACATTGTCGAAAACGCAAAGAAAATAATCAGTGAAAAGTATGCGCTCGTAGTAGTAGCAGAAAATATAGCTCCGAAGGCTGAAGAAGTTTTCTCGACTTACGAAAATATGCCGACCCCCTGTATTATGGTTGTGCCGTTTACCACCGAATCCAAGGGCTTCGCAACCCAGGCCCTCGGTGGAGTGCTCAAAATGGCCACGGGTATTAACATTTTGCAAAATAGTTAGGAATTTGTGGTACATATTACCTCGAACGCGGTATTCAGGATAGATACGATAATATGAAAGGCACGAACCCCGCACTTACGTCTGAGGAATGGATTCCACACACGTGATTGTGTGGAGGGAAGACGCGTTTTACGCAGTAAGGAAGGATTTTGGCAATGGATGAAACAAAACAAGGCCGGATAGTCAAGGTCGCAGGGCCTGTTGTTGTTGCTGAAGGTATGGCTGGTGCGCGAATGTACGATGTTGTCCGCGTGAGTGAATTGAATATCATAGGTGAAATCGTGGAGCTGCACGGCGACTTGGCCTCCATTCAGGTCTATGAAGAGACTACCGGTATAGGCCCGGGCGAACCCGTTGTTGACACCGAGGCGCCTTTGAGTGTTGAGTTAGGGCCAGGCCTGATTGAAAGCATTTACGATGGTATCCAGAGGCCGCTGAACTTACTTGTAGATGTCGAAGGCGAATTTATGAGCAGAGGCAGCACACTGCCGGGCCTGAACAGGGAAAAGAAGTGGCACTTCATACCGACAGTAACCGATGGAGCGAAGGTCGGCCCGGGGGATATCGTAGGCGAGGTTCAGGAAACTACGCTTGTTGAGCATAAAATTATGGTACCGTTTGGCGTTGAGGGAACTATTCGAAGAATAAATGAAGGCGAGTACACCGTCGTTGAAACGATAGGCGTCGTCGTTGGGGATGATGGAACCGAAACCGAGCTGAAATTGATGCATGAATGGCCTGTCCGCATCGCCAGGCAGACAATAAAAAGGCTCGCACCGAACAGAGTTCTTGTTACCGGCCAGCGGGTTATTGACACATTTTTCCCGACCACCAAGGGCGGGACAGCCTGTGTGCCGGGGCCCTTTGGAACCGGCAAAACAGTCGTCCAGCATCAGTTGGCCAAGTGGGTCGATGCCGATATAGTGGTTTACGTCGGCTGCGGCGAACGCGGCAATGAGATGACCGATGTCTTAACGGAGTTTCCGGAATTGAAGGACCCGCGCAGCGGCGAACCGTTAATGCGGCGTTCGGTTCTGATTGCAAACACATCGAATATGCCCGTAGCAGCAAGGGAGGCCTCCGTCTATACGGGCATTACCATAGCTGAGTACTTCCGCGATATGGGTTATGTCGTGGCACTGATGGCCGACAGCACGAGCAGATGGGCTGAAGCGATGCGTGAGATTTCGACCCGTCTGGAGGAAATGCCCGCCGAGGAAGGTTATCCCGCATATCTGGCGGCGCGAATCGCAGCGTTTTATGAAAGGGCCGGCCGGGTCAAGTGCTGCGGCAGTCCGGAACGAGAGGGGGCTTTGTCGGTTATCGGTGCGGTAAGCCCGCCCGGCGGCGACCTGTCCGATTCCGTTGTGCAGGCGACTCTGCATGTGGTCAAGGTATTCTGGTCCCTCAAAGGTGAGCTTGCGTATCAGAGGCACTTTCCCGCCATAGACTGGCTCACCTCATATTCCTTCTATAAGCAATATATCAGGGAGTGCTTCGAGAATAAGGAGAAGGGCCAGGAGATGGAACAGTTAGCCGTCCAGGCGATGAGCTTGCTGGAGCAGGAGGCCGAGCTTCTTGAGATTGTTCGGCTGGTCGGAGCAGAAGCCCTGTCACCGCAGGACAGGCTCGCGCTCGAGACATCCAGGTCTATCCGCGAGGACTTCCTGCACCAGAACGCCTTCCATAAGGTTGATACTTACACTTCGATGGACAAACAATACGAGATGCTGAAAACCGTCCTGCATTTCCACAAGCAGGCTTTGGCTGCCATCGAGGCCGGAGTTGAAACCGCTGAAATCTTCAAGTTGCCTGTCCGGGAAGAAATCGCAAGGGCAAAATATATCCCGCATGAATCCGTAGAAAAAGTCGCCGCAATACGAGATGCGATAAACCAACACATAAAACAGTTGCATCCCTCAAGGGTGTCGTAAGTAGCGCGAATAGAGGGAAGAAATCCTACACTTACGTGTGGGGAATGGATACCACACACGTGAGTGTGTGGAGTAAAGAAACGTATTTACGCAGTAACGCAACAGGAGTTTGAAATGCCGGCTATAAAAGAATATCAAACAGTTACAGATATCTCCGGCCCCTTAATGCTGGTCGAGATGGTTGATGAGGCCAAGTACGGACATATCGTCGATATTGAGCTTGGTGACGGCTCGATACGTCACGGCCAAATCCTGCAGGTCGAGAACGATAAAGTCCTTGTTCAGGTCTTCGAGGGGACGCGAGGCATCGACGTCAATAGAAGCACTGTTCGGTTTTTAGCCAAGCCGCTTGAGCTGGGCGTCTCACCCGATATTTTAGGCAGGGTTTTCAGCGGTCTTGGAGAGCCGAAAGACGATGGCCCCGCTATCATCCCTGAGAAACGGCTGGACATTAACAGCAAGCCGATTAACCCCTATGCCCGCGATTATCCGAACGAATTTATCCAGACCGGCATATCTACAATTGACGGCTTGAATCCGCTCGTCCGAGGCCAGAAGCTGCCCGTATTCTCAGGTGCCGGCCTGCCACACGACCAGATAACCGCTCAGATAGCCCGGCAGGCAACGATTCTCGGAAAGGGCGAGGAGTTTGCAGTTGTATTTGCAGCGATGGGAATCACATTCGAGGCCGCACAATTCTTTATCGACGACCTGCACCAGACCGGGGCAATAGAACGCTCGGTGATGTTTGTAAATCTTGCAAACGACCCCGCGATTGAGCGAATAGCGACGCCGAGATTTGCGCTCACCGCCGCCGAGTACCTCGCATACGAGCTGGATATGCACGTACTGGCAATCTTAAACGATATGACCAACTACTGCGAGGCGCTTCGTGAAATCAGCGCAGCCCGGAAAGAGGTCCCCGGCAGACGCGGTTATCCGGGTTATCTGTACACTGACCTGGCGACCGTCTATGAAAGGGCCGGCCGAATCAAAGGCAAAAAAGGCTCGATTACAATGGTACCGGTATTGACAATGCCTGAGGATGACAAGACACACCCGGTGCCGGACCTGACCGGCTATATTACCGAAGGCCAGATAATTCTCTCACGCCCGTTACATCGAAAGGCCATCTCACCGCCGGTTGACGTCTTGCCGAGCCTCTCGCGACTTAAAGACAAAGGTATTGGAGAAGGCAAGACTCGCGAAGACCACGCCGACCTTTACAACCAGCTTTACGCCGCCTATGCCCGCGGCAAAGAATGTCAGGAGCTGGCGACCATTATGGGCGAGGCCGCCCTCTCGGAAGAAGATAAAAAGTATATGGAATTTGCCAACAAATTCGAGACCAGATATGTTTCGCAGGACTATTATGAAAACCGCTCGGTTGAAACGACCCTCGACCTCGGCTGGGAGCTGCTCAGCATGTTCGAGAACGCCGAGCTAAAGCGTATCGACGTCAAACTTATAGAAAAATATATGCCAAAGTTCCGCAAAACGTGAAACCCCACACTTACGTGTGGGGAATGGATACCACACACGTGAGTGTGTGGAGGTAGAGGTAAGTATGCTTGCCAACGTTAATTCGACAAGAATGGAGCTTTTAAGGCTGCGTAAGCGCGTGGCGCTTGCCAGTCGCGGCCATCGCCTGCTCAGTGAAAAAAGAGACGAGATTTCCCGCCGGTTAATTCACATCGCCAAAGAAATTCAGCCGTTGCGCAAACGCGTTGAAGCTGAACTGCTGGAAACTTGCCGACGTTTTATGCTGGCCCGTGCGACAATGGAGCCGGAAGATACCAAGACCGCCCTTGAGGTCCCCACCAAGAAATTCAGCCTCGCTGTAACGTTCGCTAATATAATGAATGTAAGGGTCCCGCACCTGGCCAAAGAGATGGAAGGCGAAATTATCTGCTACGGCTTTGCAACCACGTCCGGCGAGATGGACGTGGCTTTACTTGCCCTTGAGCGGGCTTTTGATAGTTTGATTGAGTTAGCTGAGAAGGAAAAGCAGGCCCGCCTTCTTGCTATCGAGCTTCAGATGACCCGCCGGAGGGTCAACGTCCTTGAGCATGTTGTCATTCCCGAACTTCACGAAACTATCCGGTTCATTTTCGACAAATTAGCCGAAGCCGAACGCGACAACACCTCCCGCCTTATGAAAATCACCGATATTATCAGAGCGTAGTTCGTGACCCGTCGTTCGTGATTCGCGTCTCGTATTTTCGCTTCGATATTTGACATTCCTTGTTCGATATTCGATATTTTATGTTCACTGTTCGATAGGAATCAACCGCAGAAAAATGATTATACGTAAAGCGCGTACGCGCTTTACGTATTGTAATTGTGATTCCCCAAAGAAGCGATTTGCGTATTTGTGTGTATGTAAAGCGCGTACGTCAATTCTTTTCGACCTAAAAGTAAGGCCGAGCACTCTATAACAGATATAATGCCGGATGTTATTCCCGAACTGCACGAGACCATCAGGTTAATTTTCGACAAATTAGCCGAAGCCGAACGCGGTAATATTTCCCACATTATGAAAATAACCATCGTCATCATCACATTGAAAACAGAAAATTTCAAAATTCCAGTGGACAAATCGCTACACTCGGTCACTATGTTTATAGAGTATGTCAAAGTCTAAAGGGCCCTGATTTGACAACACCAAGTGATAAAGCGCTGATTCAGGCTGTGTTCGCCGGCGATAAAACAGCATATGAAAAACTGTATGACCGCTACGCGCCGCTGGTTCGGGCTGTCTGTTACGATACGACCGGCAATATTGCCGATGCCCAGGACCTTGCACAGGACGTATTTATGCGGGCGTATGAAAAGTTAGGCCACTTGCGCGATCCGGCTCGTTTTGGAAAGTGGCTTGTCGGAATTGCCCGGCTGCGATGTAGGGAATGGAAACGCCAGAGATTACGAAGCCAAAACAAGAATGTCGGGCTTAAAGATTACCAGGCGGTTGCACCTGAGCCGCCGGATGATAGTCGGATAGAGCTGCTTCGAGAAATGATTACAACTCTTCCGGAAAAGGAAAGATTGGCTTTGCATACGTTCTATCTCCAGGGCAACTCGGTTGATAACGCCCACAGGATATTGGGACTGTCAAGGTCAGGATTCTACCGCGTCCTCGAAAGGGCACGAAAACGCCTGGAACGATTATTAGTTCAACAGGAGAATATCCGATGAAAACGCCATTGGACAATGATTTGAATAAAGTGTATGAGTTGTTTGAACAAAACCACGACCATCTTCGCGAAACGCTTATGGCATCTCTGCCTGTTCGTTCTGAACAGCGCAAGGGCAATAGATTGATTAACCTTGTACAACTATGTACCGGAGGTGCCACTATGAGAATCAGAATAACAAAGTTAGCCGCAGCAGCGGTGGTGATTATTGCAGTATTGGTAGGTATGCATTGGATTGGCAGTTCAATTGATGGGACAAGCCTTGCATTTGGCGAGGTGCTGGAAAATTTAGCCCGTGTGCAAACCCTGCACGCAAGATTGATTACAAATGGCAAAGAATCTGAAGTCTGGGCCAAAAGACCCAATATGCTTCGATTTGATTATACCGATGGCAAATATGAGATATCAAACGGACCAACAATTTGGGTTGTTGACGTTAAAAACAACAAAGCCACACAAAAACCATCCTGGTATTACAAGGATGCACAACGCCGAGGTATAGATGTATTGGATGCCTTGGTCAGCATGGAGTACATAGACAACTTCTCCGGCTTCTTTTCCGAGGGTCCAACCAGACAAATAAAAAAGGACAATAAATTGTATGATGTGTATCAAATGAAGCTTGATGAGTACGGCGATAGAATTGAATTTGAGGCCCTGGTGGACTCCGAAACACATATTATATATTTAATGAAAGTTGGACTATACGAGACCACTCAACTAACACAATCCTTCGAACTGTCCATACTGGATTATGATCAGCCAATTCCTGATAGTACATTTGTCTTCAAACCTGACGAGGGAATGCAAGTCGTCGTCAAAGAGCCTGAGGATTCGGAGTCGGTACCGGCGCAAACCGAAGGCTCAACACTTTCGGGCCGAATCATCTGGGCAAGCAGTCGCAAGCCGGTCTCCGGAGCACGCCTGACATTTTGGGGTGGGCGAATCGAAAGAACTCCTGAGGGCAAGAGCAAACATACGTACTTCGTCCGGGCAGAAACCGACCGCGACGGCTACTGGCAGATAACCGGAGCTCCTGCCGGTGGAATAAGCATGTCGGTTCGTAGCTGGGAGTTCGAGTGGCCGGCAATGCCAACTTTCACGACTAATGTTGGTTCACCTCTTCAACCAAGAATTGTAGTTGACGGTCAAAGTGAATATAGCGGACTGAATTTCAAAGTCTATAAGCCCAAAGACCTGTATGCCAGAATTACAATAAAAGTTAAAGATGAAGACGGACACCCAATAGAAGGGGCATCTGCCCTGTTACAATATGCTGGTGAGGGACTATGGGGTATGCATCAGCACGTCTACGCCACGCCAAGGAAGCGCCAGTTTTCAGGACCCGATGGTTTCGACAACACAAGCATCTGGCCTTCAGTTCGACCTGTTAAATTGAGCGTTGGTCCAAGAGGACCTGATTGTCCTTACCCCATCAGAAGTGTCTTTACTGAGCCGTTCATTATTCAGCCAAAACAACATTATCACTTCGATATAGTTTTGCCCTACAAAAGAAAGATGGCTGTGAAAGTTGTTGATTCCGACCATAAACCGCTTGAAGGTGTTTCTGTTTCGGTTCTCGACGAAAACGCACTCCCGGTTTTTCCATTGCGGGCAAGAGACCCAGCAGAGATACTATTCACGGATTCGGGTGGCTTGGCTGATGTCTCAGGTATGTTTCCCGGCGAGAACATTATTATTGCTCTGAAACGTCTGGATTCTACACAACCGGACCCAGAAAAGCCGTTGGCTTTTGCCTGTGTTCCCGCAACTGCTCCCTTGGGGAAGAACAAACCAATTGTACAGGTTGTATTTGACGAGCGGCCGATCCTTATTGAAGGGAGCTTAGGTTTTGATTCTGAGATAGAATGGGCACTGGTTTACGTTATGGTGACCGGAGAACCTGGTGATACTTCCTCCATGATGGTACTACGAACCAAAGTTGATGAAAACGGCAAGTTCCTTTTCCGGGGTGTCCCGGCAGGGAAAATCAGAATAGCCTATTCAGCCCGTATTGGCCAAAACAACATAAGAAACGAAGGGACTATAACAACCGAGCCGGGCAATAGATACACAGTAGAATTCACTGAGCAAGGCCTACAGCTTATCGAGCAGTAAGCAAACCACAGACATGTTTTCTAAGCAGCTAAGACCCAAATGAAGGCCGGGCTTACTTTGGCTCGGCCTGTCTTTTGCGCTTATAATGGGAAAATTAGCCCTTCGACCCATTCAGCTACGCTCAGGGTAAACTTTTGAGCTCTTTGACCTTATGCCACAGGAATTCGGTCAGTTCTCTGATTCCGGAGCCGGTAACTGCTGAGATTGCGTGAACCTCTTTGTTCAGCTTTTCTCTCAAATCCTTTACGATTTTCCCATCGGGGTC
Organism: Sedimentisphaerales bacterium; assembly: GCA_049287505.1. Lineage (GTDB taxonomy): Bacteria > Planctomycetota > Phycisphaerae > Sedimentisphaerales > Anaerobacaceae > NIOZ-UU13. Next base: position 15,076 of record JBAQFY010000052.1, read on the forward strand.
GAGGTCTATTTTATTGGCGATGATAACTTCAATCTTTTGGGTCAGGGCCTTGCTGTACTGCTTTAACTCGTTGCGGATGGCTTTGTAATTCTCCACAGGGTCGGAACCATCTATCGGCATTATATCAAGAATATGCGCTATTATTGCAGTTCTTTCGATATGTTTTAGGAATTCGCAGCCGAGACCTGCGCCGTTATGAGCGCCTTCGATAAGGCCGGGGATGTCGGCCATAACGAACCGGCGAAAATCGCTCAATTCGACAATGCCGAGCACCGGCTCGACCGTAGTAAAAGGATAATCGGCGATTTTCGGCCTGGCAGCTGAGCAGCGGGAGATAAGCGTGCTTTTGCCGGCGTTCGGCATACCGACTAAGCCCACGTCGGCGATGAGCTTTAATTCCAGCCGGATATTTCTTTCCTGGCCTTTTTTGCCGGGTTCGGCACTTCTCGGGGTCTGATTTATTGACGTCGCAAAGGCTTTATTGCCACTTCCTCCTTTTCCGCCGCGACAGACGCATACCTTCAGCCCGACCTCGTTAAGGTCTTTGAGAAGCAAACTTAGGTCGGTATCGTAAATTAGTGTTCCCGGCGGGACCTTAATTATTAAATCTTCGCCATTCGCACCATGCTTATTGTTTCCGGAACCCGTCTGACCGTTTTGCGCCCGCCAGTGGTGTTTGCCGGCGAAGTCTAATAACGTATCGAGATTTTCAACGGCCTCGAAATAGACGCTTCCTCCCCGCCCGCCGTCGCCGCCGTCGGGTCCGCCTTTGGGAATGAATCTCTCTCGCCGAAAGCTGACGCACCCGTGACCGCCGTCGCCCGCCTTTACCTGGATTTTTGCTTCATCAATAAACATGTCTCGTTACTTGTCGCTCGTATCTCGATATAAAAAAAGGATGGTAATTACACCATCCTTTTTTTTGTCTGTCATCTTATATTTTTTTTTGTCAAACGACGTGCACTTTTCGGCCCTGGAAACGCACCTGTCCGTCTGCGGTGGCGAATAACGTAAAGTCTCTGCCTATACCGACATTGGAGCCGGGGAAGAACTTTGTTCCGCACTGCCGGACGATGATTGAGCCGGCGGAAACCTGCTGGCCGCCGAACAGCTTTACGCCTCT
>JBAQFY010000053.1:0-10663 GCA_049287505.1 Sedimentisphaerales bacterium
GGCTTTCGTCCTTCGCAGTAGCTCTGCTACGGAGAATGGATGCCCCACCATTCCTCTGACCCGTAGAATCTATTGGTGGGCTAACTCGTGCTACGTAGCGAATCTACTTCGCAGAGTAGCAAGCCCACCCTACAAACTGCGGAGGATTTAGAATTTCGTGCTTCGTGCTTTTCATAGTTTCGTGCTTCGGATTTATAATTTCGGAATTATCTTTTGCATGCCCTTTTATGCACATTCTGCTGCTTTTCCGGCGCAACCTAAAACGTGCAGCTTATGTTTGACCATCTTTTCAATAGCTTCCCTGCCCGGTCCAAGATACTTACGCGGGTCAAATTCACCCGGCTTTTCTGCAAAAACCTGCCTTATTTTAGCAGTCAGAGCCAAACGTAAGTCCGTATCAATATTGACCTTGCATATCCCCATCTTCGCCGCCTTGCTGACAGACTCTTCCGGGACGCCCATTGCGTTTGGCATTTTGCCGCCGTACTTGTTAATAAGGTCAACAAACTCCTTCAGAACGCTGCTCGAGCCGTGCATAACCAGAGGAAATCCGGGCAGCTTCTCCCCGATTTCCTGAATCACATCGAAAGCCAGCGTCGGCTCACTCTTGAACTTGTAAGCGCCGTGACTTGTTCCGCAGGCCACCGCTAACGAATCACAGCCACTTTTCTCAACAAACTCCACCACCTGATTCGGGTCAGCCACATGCTTGCTGACGTCATCTACTCCAACCACGTCCTCTTCAATTCCGCCCAACTGCCCTAATTCAGCTTCAACAACGACGTCCCTCGGGTGGGCATATTCAACTACCTTCTTGGTAATCTCAATGTTCTCTTCAAACGGCTGTTTTGAAGCATCTATCATAACCGAAGTAAAACCGTCGTCGACAAATTGCTTGCAGGTCTGGAAATTATCTCCGTGGTCCAGGTTTATCGCGATAGGAATATCCGGATTTTCCTCCACCACAACATTAATAATCGCCTTTAGATAGCTAATGCTTGCATATTCGCGTGCGCCTCTGGAAACCTGCAGGATAAGCGGGGCCTTCTCTTGGGCTACCGCACTTATAATGCCCTGCGTGATTTCCATATTATTTACGTTAAATGCACCAATTGCATAGCCGTTCTTGTAAGCCATCTCGAACATCTTCCTGGTATTAACCAACGCCATAATTTTCTCCTTAAATCCTTCAAAATTTTCTTAAGCCAAAAATTGTCTGACCAAGCGTCTTATACAATCCCCAATAACCGATATCGGAAATTTACCTGAGACGAATCAATAATTAGTACGCTGTCGAACCGCCCAATCCCATATATCTTCTCGGCCCGACCGCCAATTCCGGCACGCCCTGCAGCCATACGCTAAATACAATAGATTGTCTATCCAACGACGCATCCGCACTGTACGTAAGACCCCAGTACATCCTGTGATACCGCCTTATAAGCGATATATCACTTCGCAATGCTGCACCGTAGTCAAAATCATACTGTGCAGAATATATCGCCGTATATCGCGGGTCAAGTACGTATGTGGCGGCAAATGTAAACATATTCGAGCCTTTTTCGCCATAGTTGTTATCAATCCGTTTTAAATATCTGCTCCCTATATAATAACTCAAATCCGGCCAGCGCAGGTGCGAAAAACCAACATTAAGCTGCTGAACCACACCGCTTTGCATATCAAAATTCAAATCAGACAATACCGCAGTCGTATCGCTCAGGCGCCAGATATAGTCGGCGCTGATATAATTACGCCTCGGCCCAAATATGTTGCCGCTGCGCCTATCGTATCTGTCTTGTGGATACAGCACCGTGCCGGACTTGTTTACCAGCGGAATAAACGGCCTGTTCCAGATGAACCGGTCAGGTCCTGCAGATGCGTCATCAGAATTATTCACCCACGTAACATCCATATCCAGCCGCATCCAGTCAATAGTTCGCTGATTGTCACCAATGCCTCTCTTGGTTTGCAGCCGCTGTGAAATACCTACGCTCAATGTATCACGTTGTTCGATAACGGAGTCGCTCTGCGTGTAAGTTACAGCCGTTAAATAAGGCCTTACCACATGCCGCAGCTGGTCCAAATCCCAGAGTCGAGATTTGACATCAGGAAAAACCTTCCAGTACGGCTGCGACGATACACGAACACCGGTTTCACCAAACCAAACACCATCTTGCCTTTCCGCCGTATCACCGTCAAGCTCACGATAGAAACCCAGCCCATCTTCATACGCCACCGTCCCCGCCAAAAAAGGTACCACCCTCGCCTTGCCAAACGTCATCGGCATATCAACCTCGTTTCTCGTTGACATAAACGTAAAGAACTCCTCCGTACCCGCCGGCACGCTATCCGCAGCGTAACGCTGACGGAATCGGCCGGCCTGACTGTCACTGTAGAATGTCAGCTTATCGTCGAGAAACGACTGGCCGGTCCAATGGAACTCGGCACTGGGCAGTTCTTCCAGCTCATCGACAAAATCGTTTATTCGCACCTTGCCCAATAAGGAAAGGCCCCAGTTATCCTCTATACGCTTCATGTGAACGAGAGTCTCCTGCTGCTTACCCACATAAAACTCGTTGCGATAAAAACTCTCAAGAAAATTCTCGTCGGATATATAACTGAGCTCCGTGGTAAGCTGCCAGTTGTAAGGAAGAAATTGCCTGTGCCGCCAGCTGAACCGGCCGCGAAGCTCACGTTCCGGCTCAAGATTTTTGCGAGTTCTGCCGAGATAATCCTCACCCTCATCGTTAATTACATAGCCCAAAATCTCGCCGAAGTAGTTCTCCTTTGCATAATCGACCTCTATCCCGGTGCCGAAGCCGCGTTCGCTGTAATAGTCCAAGGCAAGAGTGCTTTGGGTCCCTTCAGGCTCTTCCAATCCCAGCAAGCGGGACAGGAACCATCGCGTCTCAAGCAGCGTCCCCCACCTTTCGTCGTGCCCGATGTGTACACTTTTGAGGGGAACATCAGACCTTTGCAGATTACTACGCATAAAAGGCCAATAGAAAATCGTCCTATCGTACATCTTCAAACGCACATCACGCATCTGGGCATCGTAACTGCCCTCGGAGAGCCTTCCCTGCTGTTCGTCAAGAGTGGTCGTATCGGTGATAATCACGCTCGAAGCGTTGAGTGAAATCTGAGGCAGGTAAAATTCACTCGTTGTCAGGGTAATATTATCAGCCGAAAATTTATTTTCTGCCAGCTGCCTTAACTTCGCCGCCCTGACATAAATCGGAATCCCTCCGGAGACATCGAAAGTCCTCATTACCGCATTCACCGCAAGCGCCTTTTTGGCCTCGAAGTTATAATATATCTCATCGGCCCGAATCGTTCGCCGACCCTCGGTCATCAAAACATCGCCGCACAAATAAATCGCCTCAACAGCCCCGCCGGCCAAAATACCTCCAGCACCAGCTTCCTTCTGGCCGGTATCAGGCTTCTGTCCCGAATAGAATATAACCGCGTTATCAGCCTGCAGCTCCAGCAGCCCACCCTCTTCATTTTGTTTCTGCCACAGATAGAACCTGCCTATCACCGTCCCAATCTTTGCCTTATCGTCCCACTCTATCTTCGGAGCAGCCTCACCGGTGCCCGATAAATTAATCGGATACCGAAAGCTCGGCTCAGCACCAACTTCAGCCGGTTCTTCCGGCCCCACTCTCTCTGCCGCCGACTTAGGCTCAGCCTCAGCACTGGCCGGCAAAATCTCAGCCTTCTGCAGCCCCGCAAAGGCCATTGCGTAAAGCGCTAATCCACGAGGGTCGGCGATTTCCCTCTTTTCCGTTGTTACAAAAACTTCGCCCCTGACACTGAACTGAATCACCATCACCCGGCCTTGCTCAATTACCGTCTCGCTCAGGTCTGTCATCCGGGCGCCTTTGTTTTTTTTAACCGATACATTGCCTTGCAGATATACCTTTGCTTGATAACCAATACGAGCCTCGCCGCTGACTTTCTGCCCTTGGCCGACTGTGCTTTCCGCCATCCACGTAGAGCCGGGGACCAGCCAAACTACGGCACTATCGCTGGAAAACTGATTAGCCCCAATCGACATCGAAAACCCGTCACGGCAAACCAGAATATGCTCCCCTGTGCTCAACTGATGGCTCATAACTGCTCGACCTGCTATATGCAAATCCTGACCGACAAAAGCGCTGACCTTTGGAACCGGCTCGCTCCCACCCTCAATCGCCGACCGGACCGGCCCCGACTGCAAAACTGACAAAACCAAAATAAACAGCAATCTTTTTTGCATAACAACTCTCATATCCAGCTTCGGGTTTCACGAGATACTTTATCTACAGGCACACTGACTTCACCACCGCAATTCAGCCCGCCACCGGAATTTATCGCAGATTATAGCCGGTTATCCCAACAAAGCCAGTAAAAAAAACGCTCTTAATAATGCTGATAGCTTGATTTATCTGAAACTTTCTTGTAAAAAAGACCTTCGCAAATAATCCAAATCCACAGAAAGGCTGATATGGCTAAAAATGACTATTCTCAATACCAAAAGGACGTTATATCGGACTATTACAACAATCTTGACACAATAATGCTCGGCAAACTGGGCGAACTGGTAACCGAACTCTACCTGGCCGATACCCTTGTTAAGCAAAATAAGCTCTGGCAAAGGGCCCACAAGGCAATGATAAAACTGAAAGTCCCCCCGGCCATAATCGACCACATTATGGAGAAGAAAGATGTGGAAGTTTTAGCCAAAAATCTCCAGGATTGGCTGGCCAAAAAAAAGAGAAAATAAAAAGCAATCTGTCATTTTCCTCCCGTCCCCCTTTCTTACTTCGATATTCCTTTCTCGATACGTGTCCTGAGTATGGTCGAAGAATTCGATATTCTCGTCCGCTATATAAAAGTGGTAATGCAGAGTTTTACCCCACCATCAATATCTGAATAGACGGCACCCCCTCAAACCCTGGCCTGAGTTTGCCGAAGGCTCTTTTGAGTGTGTTCAAAAACAACCCATTTTATGCCCCCATTTTCATAATAGATTCCTTTATCTCACAAGCATCAATGATATCGAACAGGAATTTGGTCTTTGCTTTGGGACGGGTGCAGTGATATACTATATACGGCCCATAAATGTGGAAAAATAGGCAATTTGTGTTTTCACAGCACTAATACGCTTAAGTGGAGGCAAATATGGCGGAAGAATATTCTACTTCGGCAAAGGTTTACCCGACCGCAGAGCTTGGCAAGCTAAGCATCCTTGATATGCTGAATTACTTTGAAAAGCGCGGTGCACTGCGGGTCTCGGATTTGCATATCAAAGTCGATGCACCTCCTGCATATCGCATCGACGGCGACCTGGTCAAACTCAAAGGCCCAACCGTAACCCAGCAGATGGCAAAACAGCTTCTCTATCCGCTTTTAAGTAACGAAAATCTGCGCAAGTTCCGGGAACGGCACAGTATTGACTGCTCTTACCGGCTCGGCTCTTTACAGTTTCGAATCAACATCTTCAGAGAAAACGACGGCATAGCCGGCGCAATCCGGGCCTTATCGCTGGATATACCGAAAGTTGAGGACATCGGCTTTCCGAACGACGTCTGGAAAGACATCATCAATCTCAGACACGGCTTGGTCCTCATGACCGGCATCACAGGCGCAGGCAAATCCACAACTATTGCCTCGCTAATCCACCATATCAGCGAAAAAAGTGCCTGCCGAATTATGACCGTCGAGGATCCCATCGAATACATCTTCCCCCAGAAATACTCTATCATCTCGCAGCGTGAGCTCGGAAGGGATGTTGAATCCTTCATCCAGGGATTGAAAGAAATGCTGCGCCAGGACCCCGATATAATATTCGTCGGCGAGATGCGAGATGCCGAGACTATATCTATGACGCTTATGGCCGCCGAGACAGGCCACCTGGTCTTCTCCACGCTTCACACCAGAGATGCGACCGGCACGGTAACGCGGATCCTGGACTACTTCCCTTCCGGCAGACAATCCGAGGTCCGGAATCAAATGTCCCTGGGTCTGGCTTATATTGTAAGCCAGAAGCTAATACCCAAAAAGGATGGAACCGGCAGGATCGTAGCGATGGAAATTCTTAACAACAACTACGCCTGTGCCAACCTTATTCGCACCGGCAAAACAGAGCAAATTTATTCACAACTGCAAACAAAAACCCGAAACAGGCCCGACGAAAAAATGCTGACGATGGAAAAGCATCTCGCTATGCTCGTAAAACAGGACAAGATTGACCTGCTGGAGGCCAAAAAATGGGCCAACGACCTCAAATGCTTCACCGATGCTATGCAGATGGACTAAATGAGTGGATGCGTAAATGGGTAGTGAGCCGAATAAGTGAACTAAAGGTTGGAGTGCCTAAAGTGCCTAAAATGTAAAGTGCCTAAATTATGGATATCAGGAGAACAGGAAATCGGGATACAGGTTATCAGCAGAACAGGGTATCAGGAAAAACAATGCTGCTTTGCAAAAGCAACGTAGCGCGAGCCTGATAACCTGATAATCGCTAACTGATAACCTGATAATCGCTAACTGATAACCTGATGGCCTGATAGCCTGAATAATTAGCTTACTTCAGGCACTTTTCTGATAACCAATTAACTGCTCACTAATCAACCATATATACCCAATACGCTAATGTTATGACAATCCAGTTTTTCTGCCTCAATTGTAATGAGATAATCGGATTTCCCGATAAACACGCCGGTAAGCGCGCACGATGCACCAACTGTGGCCAGCTCTTCATAATCCCTGCCGAAAGCTACAAAAAGCCAAAAAAAGTCGAACCGCCTAAAGAAAAAGGTGAGCCGCTCCCCGGCTTTTACCGTGCCGTCTTTGTTGACAATTGGAAGCTGTTTTTTGATAAGGAAAATGTAACTTCGCTGGTCTTTGTAATTGCGGTGGTATGCTTCAAATTCTTCACCGCCGGCTCGTGCTGTTGTGCTTACGCAACGCACTTTGCCGTCTGGGGCTGGCTGTTCGGATTTTACCTCAACATTATTTACGAGACGGCTTTTGAGATTGATAAGCTGCCCGAAATTTACCTCGGAACGAGCATTACATTCTTATGGTATATCATCAAGCCGCTTTTTCTTTTCTCCCTTACTATGGCCGTCGTCCAGCTGCTCTGCATCATCAGGTTCATAATGCTGAAAGAACAGGGTCTGTCGTTCGAGGATATCCTCCAGTCCGAATTTGGCTTGCTGCATGTTCTTTTTATCTTCGGCCTGTTCTTATTTCCAATTGCAATATTAACTACAGCTATCGGCAGAGATATTAGTATGTTCAGGCCCGATTACCTCCTTCGTCCTCTATTCAAAGCTTTTGTCCCGTATATCGTGACAGTGGTTTTGCTCACCGCTGCCGCTTTTCTCGAAACCCGTACAACCCAATACACCCACGCTGCACTTACAACAACAGCAGGCCACCTGGCGATGAACTTGGCCGTCCAGGTTATCGCCATATTTGCGATGCGCTCGATTGGCCTGTTCTACCGACACTATAACTGCCACCTTAAGTGGTAAATCTCAGTACCTCGCTATTCGACATTCCTTGTTCGATATTTGATATTCCTTGTTCGATATTCGATATTCCTTATTCGATGTTCGATATTAATATCATCATTCCGAGCGCAGCATACACCACCGTCATTCCGAGCGCAGCGAAGCGGAGTCGAGGAATCTATTAGAAAATATCATTGCGAGCGGGGCAAATCACACTCGCCTTTTTCCTTGAGAATTTCCCTCCTGAGGCGTAGATTTCCTGTAGCCATCACACCTTGACAAAACGATAATATCGTACGGTGTGCACCGCACACCATAAGCATCTTGATTCACGAGATACGAGATATCCCCCCAAAAGAGCAATTCAAAAAAGGTGTTTTTTTTGTGAATTTTGCTGGGGCCTACTCAATACCCAGGACATCAGCCATTGAATATAAAGCCGGCTCTTTTCCGACGAGCCATTTTGCCGCCCGCAGTGCCCCTCTTACGAAAGTGTCTCTATTATTAGCGGTATGATTGAGAGTTACGGTCTCTCCGAGCGTCCCAAAGATTACCGAATGAATGCCGGTAATATCGCCGGCACGGACGGCGTGCATGCCGATAGTGCCTTTTTGCCGCAGGGCGTCTTTGCCGCTTCTGCCGTGAGTAAGTGAGTCAGAAAAATCCCTTCCAGTTGCTTTGCAGATATTCTCGGCTAATGTAAGAGCACTGCCGCTCGGAGCATCCTTTTTGAAGCGATGGTGCTGCTCGATTATCTCTATATCGTATTCTTCGCCGAGCATTGTTGCGACCCTGCCAACGAGGTTGAACAACACATTCATACCGACACTCATATTCGTGCCGTATATAACGGGAATTTTTTCAGATGCCGCTTTGAATTTTCCCCGCTGCTGGTCACTTAAACCGGTCGTTCCCGAAACCAGAGCAACTTTATTTTCAATACAGTAATCAATCGTTTTGTCCGCTGCTTCGGGCTGCGAAAAATCAATTGCCACATCGCCGGCAGCGGGAAATGCATCCGTCAGCTTAACATTGATTGGCCCCGCCGCTGCTACAAGGCCGGCGTCTTTACCGATATCCGGGTGGCCCTGTCTTTCGAGAGCTGCAATAATATCGAACTGGCCGGACTCGATAGCTAACGAAAGGATGCGCCTGCCCATTCGACCGGCGGCACCGACAACTACAAGTTTAGGTTTCATTTTTCAGCTCCTTTAATGGCTTATTATGAATGAGCCAACAAAAATATAACCACCGCAGAGTCGATTTACAAGCTTAAAGGATTATTCTCTTGATTATCTCGGCTAACCAAATAGAATACTGCAGATTTATGTGTTTTGCTAAAAGGTCAATTTATGCCTTCGGTAATGGAACATTGCATATAAGGAGGAACCACAATGCAAACCAACAAAACCTGTACCAATTCCGGCTGCCCCCTCACAATGAATCGTCGCAGTTTCCTGACAGCTGCGGGAACCGTGGCGGCGGCTACCAAAATTGGCTTGCTCGATTTCGCCTCTTCGCTGTACGCTGCGCAGCCGAGGCCCCCCGCCAAACCGCTTGTCCGCGTTGTGTTTGTGCACCCGAACGTCAAAGCGTACTGGATGGGCTGGCCGGGCGCCGCATACGACATCGAAGCCCGCCAGCGCCAATACACAGAAATGCTAACCTCCGCCGCCAGGAAATTCTCAGTCCAGCTTGACGTCCAGGAAAAGCCTCTCGATGATGAAAACGCCGTGAATGTCTGTCTTGAGCAGCTCAAAAATCAACCCCCGGACGGCCTTGTGGTTGTCAGTATGAGTCTTAATCAATCCTGGCCTCATATCAACAACATCGCCAAAAACCGGGGCGACATCCCGACGATTGTCTTCAGCCCGATGGGCACTTCGTTCACCGGAGATCTCCAGGCGACCCGAAATATCCCCGGCGTCTATGTTGCCGCGGCGCAGGACCTCGACTGGCTCGAATTTGGCATACGCATGCTCAATACCATCTCGCAGATGAAGAACACTCGCATCTGCATCGTCGCAGGCGACAAGACCGAGGATAAGAAGCTCAACGTTATCGGCACGACGCTCCATTACATCCCGACCAAACGATTCTTGGAGGAGTCAGAAAAGGTCGATGAGAGCGATGAGGTGCGAGCAATTGCTGAGTATTATGCCAAGAACGCCAAGAAAATTGTGGAGCCGACAAAGAAAGACATACTGGCTGCTGCGAAGAACTACTTCGTCTGCCGACGGCTTATGCAGGCTGAGAACTGCCACGGCTTCTCCATGGATTGTCTTGGGCCTATTAGTAGCCGCCTGATACAACCGCCTTGTCTTGCGTTTTCACGGCTTCGCGACGAGGGCGGGTTGGGCACGTGTGAGGCCGACTGGAACGCGGCGATTTCGACGCGGCTGACGGACCTCCTATTCGACCGCCCCGGCTTCATGCAGGACCCGGCCCCCAATACGGTCAATAATACGCTGATGGGCGCTCACTGCACGTGCGCTACGAAACTTGACGGGTTTGACAAGGCCCCCGCACCTTTTATTCTCCGGTCGCACTCCGAGTCGAATATCGGGGTCGCAATGCAGGTGCTCTGGCGCGAAGGCCAAAAAGTAACCATTATGAAATTCCAGGGCCCGGAGTCCATTATCTTAGGTACAGGCCGGGTGCTTCGCAACATTGATACCCCACCGGCGGGCGGCTGCCGTACTTCTCTCGAGCTTGAGCTGGACGATATGCCCGACTGCCGCGATACAAAGGGCTTCCACCAGCTCTTCATATACGGCGACCTGGAGCTTCCGTTCAAAGCATACTGCCAGCTCGCCGGAATCAAGGTGGTTCACATCTGAGGTGCTTTGCAGGATTGATATAGTGCTCTGTCATGGTTCAAATGATGGTTTGTCATTCCCGCGAAAGCGGGAATCCAGACTTATTGATTGGACTGGATTCCGCATCAAAGCCTGCCCTGAGCAAAGCCGAATGGGTGCGGAATGACATCCCTCAAAGCACGCTTGACAAAGCAATAGTGCTTCAGAAGAATAAAAATTGGAGTGGACTTTTAACACAGGAGATCGATTATGCCTGAATTTGGTTCGCCTTTTTCCGGGCTTGCAAACGACAGAAAGCTCACAGATTCCGAATTGGTTCGCGCTATAAGGTTTTTGGTCGCC
>JBAQFY010000054.1:0-14999 GCA_049287505.1 Sedimentisphaerales bacterium
CCACAGATTTCACGGATTAACACGGATTAAATATAAACATGAATCTTGTTTATTCTTCAGGGTTTTTTATTGTACATAACACTACAGAAAAATTGTTGCAATAACAGATAAGGACAATTATCATCAAGCTATGGTAAGTTTCAATGAAATTGAAAATGTTGCCAGAAAAATTGGAATGCAAATCAATGCCAAGGCAGTGATTCTTTTCGGATCATACGCTCGAAAACAACCCGGAAAGCATAGCGATGTTGACCTTTTGGTGATTGCCGAAAGTGATTTGCCAAGACACAAAAGAAGCCGCCAACTGCACCTTATGTTCAAGCCGTATCCTTTTCCGATGGACATTCTGGTTTATACTCCCAAGGAAGTTGAAAAAGAGAGTGAATTCGAGCTTTCATTCATCTCCACCGTACTACGGGAGGGGAAAAAGCTGTATGGATAAAAAGCTTGAATATGTTAAACGATGGTTCGATAAGGCAAAAAGTGATCTATTAGATGCCGACAATAATCTTGCCGCTGATAAAGTACCTTATGATACGGTCTGCTTTCACTGCCAGCAGGCCGCCGAAAAACTGCTCAAGGGTTTCCTTGTCGCGCACGGCTGCGAATATCCGATAACACATAACTTGTTTGTTATCTTAGACAAGGTTGTTGAATATGACGGGCTTGCCGAATCGTTGCGAGAGGCGCTTGCTTTGCTCAACCCATACTCAGTAGAGATTCGCTATCCTGGGGATGAATTAACTTTAACAATTGACAGTGCCACCGAAGCTCGGCAAGCGGCTCAGGAAATCCTTGAGTGGATGAAATCGAGATTTGGACAGCTTTTTGAATGAAGAAAATAAACGGTGTTTTCTTATGCACTTGTGCACTTTTTTCTTGCCTTTTCCGATAATACTTACCACAGTATTAACTGCAAAAGCACTTAGAACAAGACAGGATTTGGAGAGCGATAGGAAAATCATATAAATAATAGTTAGATCCATCGCAAATGAGCAAAGAAACAAAGATTGCAGAATTGATAGAACGTGCTGATCGGCTGCTAGATACTCTGCAATCCGAACATAAAGGCAAATCTACCACCATCAATTTTCGTCGAGATTACCTTTTGTGGTACGTAGAGGCTCGGCGTATTATTGTACAAGTGGAGCCTGACTTACTTTTCGAGTTTGATTGTCTGTACAGTGAGCGCAACCGCACTACTCTAAACGAGTCAAACTATTGCATTCGTGACTACATCCTGCTCACTTTTCCACCACGGGATCCTATAATCTTCTTTCAAAGATGGTTTAAAGAATTTCACCCAACCTATATGCGTATGCAGGCACAACGTCAACTTCTTGAAGCCTGCCGGCTTAAGACCGAGGAGATAACAAACGGTATAAGTTGAAGATGCAGGTAACTTTGGTACATCACGGCCAGAAAGCCTTTCGTTAGCTGAGATTTTGGATTCTTCAACGTTGCTTGTAACCTGCCCTGAACATAGTTGAAAGGACGAGTTTTTACGGTCTAATATGAAGAATAACGCATCAGATAAACATTCTCCAAAGCAATTGGCTCGAATAGCGCCGATTGTTCGCGGGCTTCTGGCAGAGGAGACGGGCAGCCGGGACATACCCTATAAGCCTGTTATTTTGAAATCTCTGACGAGCAAAGAAGCGATTGATTTCGCCGGTTCTGCGAAAAATGCTGAGCAGGTAGGGTGGGACTTGCCCCACCGCAAAAAAATTGGTGGGCTAAAACCCACCCTACGAACTTTGCTCGAAAGTCAGAAACCACCACTTTTTTTATATGCTCCGGTTAAAAGTGCTGTTCCGGAAAAAATTCGCAAACGGTTAAGTAACTCCATTTCAGATTATTCCGCCAAGCACAATTGTAAACCGGAGATGATATGTCTTCGTGACCTTGGAATACTATACATCGAACCTGGATCCTCGATTCCGGATACTCGTAAGGCAAGAAAATCGAGCCTCGAGAATCGAGAATCTGCCGCGAGGCATCCTGCGGAGAGGATCGAGCCTGATTTGCCTCTTAAGAATAAGGTTGCGCTGGTAACCGGTGCGGCCGGGGCAATCGGCTACGGCATTTGCTGTGGGCTGCTGGAAAAGGGCTGCCATCTCGTCGCCACCGACCTTCCGGGAAAGAAACTTGATAATTTCACGGCTGACCTGAAACAAATAGCAGGCGACCGCGTGATAGGAATTCCAATCGATGTTACTGATAAAGACTCCATTGTCCGGGGTCTTGAAAGTGTTATTCTGACCTGGGGCGGAATTGATATTGTGGTTGTTAATGCCGGTATCCCGCTGGTCTCATATTTGAAGGATATAGAACTCGATGACTTTCGCAGGCTCGAAAAAGTAAACGTGGAAGGAACCTTCCTGACGCTTCGTGAAATCGCCCGCCACTTTATCCTTCAAGGCACGGGAGGTGACATTATTATCGTGTCCACGAAGAACGTTCCCAGCCCCGGCGCCGGTTTTGGCGCTTACAGTGCTACCAAAGCCGCGGCCCACCAGCTGGGGCGTATTGCCAGCATAGAACTGGCACAATACGGCGTTCGTGTAAACATGGTGGCCCCCGATGCGGTATTCTCCGAAGGAAAGTACAAATCGGGCTTGTGGGAAGAAATAGGTCCCAGCCGAATGAAGGCGCGGGGACTCGATAATGACCAGCTGCAGGAGTATTACCGAAACAGGAATCTGCTGAAAGTTAGAATTACGGGTCGGCATGTTTCCAACGCTGTTCTGTTTTTTGCCACGCGCCAGACACCTACAACCGGCGCCACAATTCCCGTGGATGGCGGTCTGCCGGATGCCACGCCAAGATAAGGACGATGGACGAGAGACGAGTAACGAGAGACGCAGTATGGATAAAGCTCTATTAGAACTTATTAAAATATCGAATGTTACCGGCAAAGACCCCACCCTCGTTCAGGGCGGGGGCGGAAATACATCTGTAAAAACAGAAGACGGAGAATATATGTATATCAAGGCCAGCGGCACGGCCCTGAAGGATATGAACGAAAAACAAGGCTGGCGAAGAATGCGGCTCGAACCCGTGCTTTCAATACTAACGGATAAGTTACTGCCTAAAATGGATGCATCGACCCGCGAGTCCGAGGTGGTAAACAGGCTGCTTCTTGCCTGCGATGATAACGTTAAAACAATTGCCCGTCCGTCCGTTGAAGCCCATCTGCACGCCTGTCTGGATAAGTGCGTGATTCATTTGCATCCAAGCGCCGCCGGCGCTTATGTAAATGCGAAAAACGGAAAGGCAAAACTCGAAAAGCTTTTTAAGGACGAAAGTTTTCCACCGCTTTGGGTCCCTTACACCGACCCCGGCTATATGCTCGCAAAAAGAATCGCCCGGTTGGTCAATAGCTATCAGGGCCGATTCGGCAAAAAGCCTGCGATTCTTTTCCTGGAAAAGCACGGGCTTCTCATTACGGCAAAAACTGCCGCCGGCGCTTTACGCCTCGTTCGCAGGGTAATGAGCCGCTGCAACAGCAAGCTGAGACAGCCGAAGGCCGGAAGTGCCAAATCCGTTAAACAGGAAAAAATCAGCGACGTAAAGCTCTGCATTGAAAAGGGATATTTCCAGGCCATCGGTAAACACACGACGCTATGGTATTATTACAACGATGCGATTGCCGATTTTTTGTCCCGAAGAGATTCAAAGAAAATTCTAAAGGGCTCTTTGACGCCGGATGAGCTGGTTTACGCAAATGGGCCCGCGATGTGGGTCGAGCTGCAAGAAGGCAAAAAGTCGCGATTGGGAACACCGGGGGAAATATGTGATTCCAAAAGTATTGCCAGGCGTCTGAGACGACAGGTCAAGAGGGGCAGAAAACCTTCTGCTGCTTTTCTGGTTCAAGGCGTCGGCCTTTTTGTTGCCGGTACTGAAAAGATTGCTCCGACGGTGCGGGATATTGTGCTATACTCGATTTTTATTCGCACTAATGCGCATCGAATGGGCGGGATTCTCACCTTAAATAAGCGACAGGAAGATTTCATTAGCAACTGGGAATCCGAGGCCTTTCGCAAGAAATTAGCAACCGGCCAAACCTAATTTCTCATCAAACAGAGCCACGACTGTAAGGGAGTGGTAATCGCCACTCCGGATTCGAAACTGGTACATATCGACTACGTTCGGAGCTATTTGTTTTTTATGTCGTAGGCCATCGGGGCATCGCCCTGGCGGATGTAGAGTCGGCCATCGGCTGTGGCCACAGAAGAAAAGCCGATTCCAAGCCCATCGACCGACCACAAAAGTTTGGGACCACCTTCGGGCCATTTTTTCAGCAGCCCGGTCTCCGCCGATTTTCCATCGCGGTTGGGCCCGCGAAACTCGGGCCAGTCATCGGCATAACAAGCCGCGCCGGCCGGAATGATGGTTAATATCAACGCTATGATACTTTTAATATTATTCATACGGTAAATGATAAATAGTAAATGGTTAGGTGGTTACCAATCACCAATTACCATTTTGGGACCCCTTCTGCAAAAAAACGGCGAAATGGGAAACCTCCGATTGCTTTTTGGTGGCCGGATATGCTATACTACTCTTTTTTAATGCTATTAGTAGGGCAGCTCTGGCGTTTTTGCCCCTGAAAAGTAAGTTTTTGGAGATTTGCAGTATGGATTTTTGTATCGAGGATACTCGAAAAGAACCTGCTCCAAAAGTCAAAGACCTCGTCAAGGATGGCATTATCAGTCTTGAGGATGTAACTGACTGGCTCAGGACCATTTATGAAATTCGCTTTTTTGAGGAGAAGGTTTTCGACCTTTTAGGCCAGAATATTATCAAGGGTGCCTCACACCTTTACGCCGGCGAGGAGGCTGTTGCCGTCGGCGCTACTGCTGCTATTGAACGCGGTGATGTAATTGGCTCAACCCACCGAGGCCACGGCCACTGCGGAGCAATCGGCAATAAATACGCCGACAGTGAATACGACCGCCAGAATCATTGGAACCGGATGATGGCTGAGCTGATGGGTAAGGAGACCGGCTATTGCAAGGGCAGAGGCGGCTCAATGCACATCGCCGATGTCGATAAATGCAACAATCTCGGCTCAACCGGCATCGTCGGCGGCAATCAGGCACCGGCTGTCGGAGCGGCTCTGGCGGAAAAGTACAAAAAGACCGGCAAAGTTGTCCTTTCCTTCTTCGGAGACGGCTCGACAAACTGCGGCAGCTTTCACGAATCAATGAATATGGCCTCAACACTGGCCGTGCCGCTCGTGGTGATAATCGAAAATAACCTTTACGGAATGAGCGTGCCGTTCTCCGGCAGCGAAATCGAAGGTGCCACAAGGGCCAGCAATATCGAAGATATTGCGCAAAGGGCTGCCGCCTATGATGTCCCCGCTATGATTGTGGATGGCCAGGATGCCGTTGCGGTTTTTCTTGCCGTCAGCAAGGCCGTGGAAAGGGCACGAAAAGATAATCAGATGACAATCATCGAGGCCAAGACCTATCGCTGGTACGGCCACAGCCGAAGCGACCCTCGCGCATATCGAACCAAGGCCGAAGAAAAGGCCTGGCACCAACGAGACCCTATTACCGTTCTAAGAGAAAAATTGCTCGCTGAGAAACTCTGCACTGTAGAGCAATTGGACCAGATAAAGGATAAGGCCTTTGCTACAATTGAAACAGCCACCAGGTTCGGCTTGGACAGCCCCTGGCCCAATACTGCGGACCTAACCAAAGACGTGTATGTCGAGGAGACCTACCCCGCCGAGCTTATCGATTCTGAAAGAGCACTAAGCGCAAAGGTAACCGAAGCGACCGCCGCTTTCCAGGCTGCTCTTGCTTCATCCACGGCGAAAACAAAGAAGGAAGCTGCCGAGCAGGCAAAAGGCCAGATTAAATCTCAGTTTGGTATGGATATTATGACAATTGCCCAGGCGGTATCGGCTGCTCAGGCTGATGAGCTGCGACGGGACAAGAACGTTATCGTGATGGGTGAAGACGTCGGCCTGTACGGCGGCGCATATCAGGCAACGAGAGGACTCTTAGCAGAATTTGGAACCGAAAGAGTCGTTGATACCGCGATATCCGAGGCGGCCATCGCAGGTGCTGCGGTTGGGGCGGCCCTTCGGGGCATGCGGCCGGTGGCTGAAATTATGTACGTCGATTTTGTTACGATTGCAATGGACCAGCTCGTCCACGTCGGGGCTTATAACAGATATATGTTCGGCGGCAAAGCCAAGGTTCCGATGGTCCTGCGAACCGAAGGGGGTGTCGGCAGATGTATCGCCGCCCACCATTCGGAATCGCTCGAGGCCTGGCTTATGCATCCGCCGGGGCTTTACGTGGTAATGCCCTCGACCCCTTACGATGCAAAGGGTCTGCTCAAAGCCGCCATCCGCAGCGACAATCCCGTGGTCTTTATCGAGCATAAGGCAACCTACGGCCAGCTCGGTGCAGTCCCGCAGGACGATTACATCATCCCGCTCGGCGTGGCGGATATCAAAAAAACCGGTACAGATGCAACTATTGTCAGCTACAGCAGAATGGCGATGTATTCGCTGGAAGCGGCAAAAGTCTTAGCCGACGAGTACGACATCGACGCTGAGGTAATTGACGTCAGGACCTTAAAGCCTCTGGATATAACAACAATAGCCGAGTCGGTTCGCAAGACAGGCCGATTGATTACCGTTAGTGAAGGTTTCTCCACCTGCGGTGCGGGCAGAGAGATAGCCGGTCGGTTTATGGAGTATGAATTTAGCGACGGCTCGCACGGCTTCGATTATCTTGACGCAGCGCCGGTCAATCTGGCGGCTGCCGACGTGCCGCCTCCGATGAGCGAGCCGCTGGAGACAGCAAGCATCCCCAGCGTTGAAAAAATCGTGGAAGCTGTTAAGGCAATTGTATAACCAGTATGAAATACGAAGCACGAAATTCTAAATCCGAAACAAATTCAAAACATTTTGGTCATTTGGAAATTCGAATCCTTCGACGTTGCTCAGGACAGGTTTAGATATTGTTTCGTATTTCGGATTTCGATATTCGGATTTATATCTGATAACAAAATAAATATTGGAAAAATAAAGTGCTGACGGAAGGATTATAAGTAATGGCAAAAGAAGTAAGATTACCCCAGCTTGGTCAAACAATGGAAGAAGGGACCGTTGTTAATTGTTTAATTAAGGTTGGCGACGAGGTAAAAAAAGGTGATGTGATTTTTGAAATAGAGACGGACAAGGCGACTCTCGAGATGGAATCGCCCGCTGATGGTTTTGTTAAGCATATTCTCGTTCAGGTCGATGAGACACTTGCTATCGGGGCGCCGATTTTGGTCCTCGGCGGCAAGGACGAGGAAGTACCGCAAAGTTTTGTTGATTCGCTCAAGGGCGGCGCACCTGCCGCCGCACCGGAACCTGCACTCGCGGCCCCTGCTGAGCCGCTCAGAGCCGAATCGCAACCTACTGCGCCGGTAGGCAGAGTAATGGCCTCACCGAGGGCAAAAAAACTGGCCGGCGAGCTTGGCGTGGACCTGGCAGCACTGACCGGAACCGGCCCGGCAGGCAAAATTACAGAGCAGGATATCAGAGAAGCCGCTGCAAAATCGGCTAAGCCCGCTGAACCGGCAGCAGCCACAGCAGAGGTAAAACTCGGCGCAACAATACCGCTTAACAGATTGCAGAGAATAACCGCAGAGAGGATGCTAAAGTCCAAGCGTGAAATACCCTGCTTCTATCTGACCGTAAAGGCCGATGTCACCGACCTGGTAAAACTCAGAACAAAGCTGAACGAAAGCGGCGATGTGAAAATCTCTTACAATGATTTTATTATTAAGGCTGTCGCGACAGGCCTGGAGAGATATCCGATTATGACAGGCCAGTTGGAAGGCCAGGCGATTAAGTTAGCCGAAGGAATTCACGTCGGCCTTGCAATATCTGTTCCGGACGGCCTGGTAGCGCCGATTCTCAAGGACGTGAATAAAAAAGACATCAAACAGATTGCACGTGACAGCCAGGCCCTGATTGAAAGGGCACGGAGCAATAAACTGGCTCCTACCGATTTGGAAGGTGGCTGTATCACTGTAAGTAACCTCGGTGCATTAGGGATAGATAACTTCATCCCCATTGTAGTTCCAGGCCAGTGCAGTATATTAGGCATCGGACAGATAACCGATACCTGTGTGCCGGACAACGGAAACATCTTGGTGCGAAAGCTAATGAATATGACCCTGTCCGTGGACCACAAGGTTGCAAACGGCGCATATGCAGCCCAGTTCCTGGACTTTGTGAGAAAACTGATGGAAGATACTTCCACGTTTAATATAGGGTGAGTGGTTAATTAGTGAGTGGTGGGTAAGTCAAGTTTAATTAACCATTTAACCAATTAACCAATTACCAGCCGGAAAGGAGCTTCTGAAATGGCAAAGAAAGTCGAAGCCAGGCGCTTACCGAATATAAGCAGAGCCACACCAAAGGTCCCTGTTATTGGGGTTTTTGCCACGAGCGACCCGCGGATTGACCAGGTGAGCCGAATCCGCTGTCAGAACATTGCAGAGATGGCTGCCGATTGCATAAGCGGTGAGGTGGTTCTGCCGGACAAAACGCCTGTCTCTGTCGTTTATTCCACTGTCCTGATAGATGGCGAAGCACAGGCTGACATTGTTGCTCAGCAGTTCCGCAAAGCCGGCGTGGACATTTTGGTATGTGTGCCCGACACCTGGGCATTTCCACAGCTTACGACTATTTCTTTGCTGCAGCAGTTTCCATCGAATACACCTCTAAACATTACCTGCGGCAACAGCGGTCCCAAGCCCGGTGTTGTCTATGCGCACGCCCTCAACGGCGCTATCAGCCAGTATGGCCGAATGGTTGCCTTAAATGTCGGCACCTGGCCGGATACCGGTATGGATCCGAAGATGACTGAACAGACGGCTAAAAATCTTATCGACTGGTGCTATGCTGCGGTTACTACTGTTGCCCTTCGAGGGCGCAGAGCTGTGATTTTGGGGCACGACTCGATGGGAATGGAAACGGCTCTGGCACACATCATTCCCATCAGAAATACCTTTGGCCTGGAAATCACCCGCCTGGATATGAAGCTGCTGGCCGATATGCTCAACAAAAAGACCTACAATGAAAAAGAGCTTAAGGCCTTGCGAGCATGGATTAACAGAAACATTGGCAAGCGATTGGAGCTTCGAGACGAAGCTGACAGCGAACGGTTGAATATGAGTCTGGCGATGTACTTAATCGTTCGTGACCTGATGGCGGATTTGAACGCGGTCGGCGGCGGATTTATGAGCCAGCTGGAATGGGGAAGCGACCTGCGGGGCATTCCTCTGCCGGTAGCTGACGTGATGGAGAGTTTCTTCAACTCTACCTTCGACCATAACGGCCGAAAGTCCCCGCTTCCATACGCCACCGAAGCCGATGTCCAGGGACTTCTGACAATGCTGTTTATGACGTACCTCAGCGGAGGAAATCCTCCCCTGTTTATGGACTTTAGAAAGGTCTGGGAGGCATGGGAAATAAAAGAATTAGCTCAAAAAATCGGTATCAAATCGCCGGATAAAAAAGCAGACTGGTATAACAAAGGTCTGGTTGACGGCGATAACTCCGGCAGCGCAGCTTTCGATTGGGCGGCTAAGCCGGGAGCATCGGTAAAGAATGTTATGGCCGGCATTTCATTGCCTCTGGCTGAGGAAAACTACTTCCCCGGGGGTGGCAACGCTGTGAACTTCCTGACTCCGGCTGGAATCGATGGCATCGCCGGGCGAATCGCCTACAGCAGCGCCTGTGGTTTATTCAGTATAGTCTGGGACCAGGCACATACTACCGAAGTACCGGCAAAGCTCGCCAAAGCGATGTGCGAATTGACCACACCCATCTGGCCGCACACATTTGTCGTGCCGAAATATGCAAGTATGGTAGAGTATAAACAATACCCGCCTGCAAACCACTTCCATATGACCTGGGATTTGCCGGTTGCGCGACTGCAGCACTGGATGGATTTGACCGGTATATTGAGCGTAACACCCTGGGCGGCCAGGCCGAAGTTCGTCGAAGGCGTTGACAGGCCGCAGCCGTTGATTCATTTAATAAACGGCGGTGAGGACAATTTCAAACTAATGTCGGTCCGGAGCTAAATTGTTTATCACGGTCATATTACTGCCATAGTAGTTTGTTAAGCTTGAATCTGTAAGTTGTCATTCCCACGGTTGGGTGGCAGCCTCAAAGCCGAAGGCTTTGGGGATGGTAGATGTGGGAAAAACCATCCCCAAGCTTGTGCCCGCGAAAGCGGGTACTGCGCTTGAGGCTGCCACCCCTCCAAGCTATTAAATCAAATTTGACGGACTACCGGATTTCTATGCAAAGTCAAAGTGCGCCGGTGCTCCACAATCAAAAAAGTAAATTTATTGACAGCTCAAATCCGCTCTGATAAAATCCTCCGGCCTCTACGTAAGGGGGCGAAAATTCCGGCCTGTATTTAGGTTCCGAGGTAATAAATAACACTTTCGAGGTGGACAAAAAATGCCAAAACGCAAGGATATTCATAAGGTGCTGATTATTGGCTCGGGGCCGATTATTATAGGCCAGGCCTGTGAATTTGATTATTCCGGAACACAAGCGTGTAAGGCTCTTCGAAAATTAGGTTATGAAATCGTCCTGGTCAATTCCAATCCTGCAACAATCATGACCGACCCCGGTATGGCTGATGTAACATATATTGAGCCGCTCAATACCAAAGTCGTGGAGCAGATTATTGCAAAAGAAAGCCCCGATGCGCTGCTGCCCAATCTCGGCGGACAAACAGGCCTTAATCTTTCGTCAGACCTGTACCGCAAGGGCGTCCTTGACAAATATGGTGTGCAGATTATTGGTGTCAAGGCCGACGCCATTGAGCGGGGTGAAGACCGCCAGGCATTCAAGAACACAATGAATCAGCTGGGTATTGATATGCCCAGAAGCCAGATAGCAAACAGCCTTGAGGAAGCTGAAAAAGCACTTGAGAATATCGGTTTGCCCTGTGTTATTCGCCCCGCTTATACCTTAGGCGGAACTGGCGGCGGCCTGGTTTACAATATTGAGGAGTTCCGTACTGTTGTTAGCAGAGGATTATCTTTTAGTCTTGTCGGGCAGGTGCTTGTTGAGGAATCTGTCCTCGGATGGGAAGAATTGGAGCTTGAGGTTGTTCGAGATGCGAAGAATCAGATGATAACGGTCTGCTTTATAGAAAACGTTGATGCCATGGGCGTTCATACGGGCGACTCGTATTGTACAGCTCCTATGCTGACCATTGACCCTGAGCTTCAGAAGCGTATTCAGAAGCATTCCTACGATATTGTCGAGGCCATCGGCGTTATCGGAGGAACCAACATTCAGTTCGCTCATGACCCAAAAACCGGCAGGGTCGTCGTTATTGAGATTAACCCGAGAACTTCACGTTCATCGGCGCTTGCTTCCAAAGCGACAGGTTTTCCCATCGCACTGGTCTCCTCCATGCTCGCAGGCGGCCTGACTATGGATGAGATTCCCTACTGGCGCGAGGGCACACTTGAAAAATATACCCCCTCGGGGGACTATGTGGTTGTAAAGTTCGCGCGTTGGGCATTTGAAAAATTCAAAGGCATTGAAGATAAGCTGGGCACGCAAATGCGTGCCGTAGGAGAGGTCATGAGCATCGGCAAGAACTACAAGGAGGCATTTCAAAAATCCATTCGCTCTCTTGAAATCAACCGTTACGGTCTGGGTTTCGCCAAGGATTTTAATAAGAAATCCCTCGATGAGCTAATAGAGCTCTTAAGAGAGCCCACGAGTGAACGCCAATTTATTATGTACGAGGCCTTACGCAAAGGAGCAAGTGTCGATGCGCTCTATGAAAAGACATATATTAAGCCATGGTTTATCGAGCAGATGAAAGAATTGGTGGAGCTTGAAGAAGAGATTTTAAGATACAAAGGTAAAAAAATGCCGGACAAGCTCCTAATCCAGGCCAAAAAGGATGGATTCGCAGATAAGTATCTGGCCAAGCTCCTGAACGTTCCGGAAAAACAGATAAGAGACAGACGTCAGGGACTTAATGTTGTTGAGGCCTGGGAACCTGTTCCTGTAAGCGGTGTGGAAAACGCCGCCTACTACTTCTCCACTTATAACGCCCCGGATATAGTGAAAGTCAGCGATAAACGCAAGGTAATGGTATTGGGCGGCGGCCCAAATCGTATCGGCCAGGGTATTGAGTTTGACTATTGTTGTGTTCACGCCGCGTTTGCCCTTCGAGATGAAGGCTATGAAACCATTATGGTCAACTGCAATCCGGAGACCGTTTCCACAGACTATGACACCTCGGACAAGCTGTATTTTGAGCCGCTCACCGTTGAAGATGTATTAAGTATTTATAATAAGGAAAAGCCTGAAGGTGTTATTGTCCAGTTCGGCGGACAAACACCCCTTAATATTGCCGCGGAGCTGGAGCAAGCCGGCATAAAAATTCTCGGCACCTCCCCAGAGAAGATTGACCTTGCTGAGGACAGAGACAGATTTCGCAAGTTAATGAAAAAGCTCGACATCCCCCAGCCGAAATCCGGAATGGCAAGCAACCTGGATGAAGCTCTTGAGATAGCGAAGACAATCGGTTACCCATTAATGGTCAGGCCTTCCTATGTCCTTGGCGGCCGGGCAATGGAGGTCGTTCACGATGAAGAGATGCTAAAGTTTTATGTTGCAAGAGCCACGGATGTCTCTCCCGAAAGACCTATCTTGATTGACAAATTTCTGGAAAACGCCATCGAAGTGGAAGCGGATGCTATCGCCGACGGCACAGATGCCTTCGTACCTGCGATTATGGAGCATATTGAGCTTGCAGGCATCCATTCCGGGGATTCTGCCTGCGTGCTTCCGCCCGTTAGTATTCCCGAAAAGCATCTAAAGACAATCTATGATTATAACCGGAAAATCGCCATCGAGTTTAACGTAGTCGGGCTGATGAACATCCAGTATGCCATTGCCAATGATGTTGTCTATATTCTCGAGGCAAATCCGCGGGCCTCGAGGACCGTTCCGCTGGTTTCCAAGGTTTGCGGCATTTCAATGGTTCGTATTGCCACGCAGCTTATGCTCGGCAAACGCCTCTCGGATATGAACCTAAAGAAATTGTCCATACCTCATTTTGGCGTCAAGGAAGCCGTGTTTCCTTTCAACATGTTTCCTGAAGTGGACCCGCTCTTAGGTCCTGAAATGCGTTCGACCGGCGAAGTCCTTGGAATGGCCGATTCGTTCGGACTTGCTTTTTATAAGGCCCAGGAGGCAACACAGCTGCCGTTGCCCTTAAAGGGGACCGTCCTGATTACTATCTCAGACAATGACAAACACACCGCAATTGAAGTGGCAAGGCAGTTTAAAAATCTTGGCTTTAACATTAAAACTACTCAGGGAACCAATGAATTTTTAGCCGGGCATGGAGTAGAAACGGAAACTATACTTAAAATGCACGAGGGGCGGCCGCACATTCTCGATAGTATAAAGAACGGCGAAATACAGCTTGTTGTCAATACGCCGAGCGGCAGGCAAAGCAAATATGATGATTCTTATATTCGTAAAGCGGCTATCAAATACAAGATACCTTACATTACGACGATAGCCGCCGCCGCCGCGACCGTAAAGGGCATAGCGGCTTGTCAACAAAAGGCCGGACAAATCAAGTCCCTCCAGAGCTACCACGCTGATATAAAGTAGGCCGCGACACTCGTGCTTCGTAGTGAAGCTAACTTCACAGAGTAGCATTTCACACCAATAAATATTGTACTGCCCTTCAGCTTAACGATGAGATCAGCGGCGTGGCTTGCTCGCGTCCAGTGAATTAGATTGTTGGCGTCTTCAGGGCGCTCGATTTTTCGACCAGAAATGCAACGGCGTCGCGGGAATCTTCTACGTAGGAACGGAAGCCTGCCTCTGAAAGAATGTTCTTACCCATATAGTCAAGACCTACCCGTTTCGTATAGTCTAGCGTGCGAACGTGAGCAAAGATGTCCCTTAAGGCAAGCATTCTCTGCATAGTCTTCGAGATAGCCTTCGGGATTCGGATGAATTTCTTGGCGACTGCCAGCTTGTAGCGAGCCGGGAGCCTCCCCAATACATCATCATACAAGACATGGTATCTCTTGATACGACCGAAGTATTTGATCTGATTCCATTTTGGGGAATCAGACAACACATGGTCCATAATGATAATTGCGGTGAGCTCCTCAACCATAGCGCAATCCAGTAGAACACGTGCCCGGACGATGCTCTCACGTTCAATTTCGAGATACGTTGCTTCTGGGAAAGGAGAGTTCTCGGGCGCTCCGAAGGCTATTTCGCGGAGTTTGGTAATCTCCTTCTTCAATAGGTCAGAACGCGCTGAACGCTTTCTTTTCATAAAGGCTCAATTCCTGTCACGCTAACATAATAATATACAACACGATTTCCACTGATTTTATGCTACTATTATATACACTCCCGTTGCGAAGCAAAGCTCGTTTTTTTCAAGAAAAAAACGGCTTGTTATGAGTTCTTTCGTCTTGTGTCTTGATTTCTGTATCTTGAGTCCTCGGCAAATTGCACTTGCAGATTCTGGCCTTGGTCGGTATAGTATTGCTGATTCCATTATGTACAATGTCGCTAAATAGGGAATCAGTGCGGGTATATTTTGCGGTATTAGTGCCGCAGGCGGCCCGTCCCGGCTCGGCCAAGCCGAGACAGGCCTGGAAGTGCAGGCTGCACAGGAAAACGTAATGCCCAAAGATAAATCGATAAAGAAAATATTGCTCATAGGTTCCGGGCCGATTGTCATAGGGCAGGCCTGTGAATTTGATTATTCCGGCGCACAGGCCTGCAAAGTTCTCAAAAAAGAAGGCTTCAAGGTAGTTCTTATAAACAGCAATCCCGCCACTATAATGACCGACCCCGAGATGGCCGACAGGACATACATCGAGCCTATCACGCCTGAGATTGTCGCCAAGATAATTGCAAGAGAAAAACCTGACTCGCTCCTGCC
>JBAQFY010000055.1:0-3377 GCA_049287505.1 Sedimentisphaerales bacterium
CAGTTGCTTACTTTACATTATGATACGGCATTTTCTAAGATTGGTCAAGAAAAAAAACTCGCGATTTACTTAATTTGTGACCGAACCAGCCGGCGAGCGACCCTTTACTCACGCTTCTACATCCAGTTTCTCGGATTTTTTGCGAAAATTTCTATACGTTCTTATCAAACATATATTTATACCGATTGCAGTCCCGACAGGGATGGCCAAGTCCATTAAAAATTAACGAAAAAATTGCATTTTATACTAATTGAGAGGGCCTGGATTCCTGCTTTCGCAGTAATGACAAGGTCGGCGCCGGAAGGCGTCCTGTGGAGTAATCAGCAATCAATGGCTTAGCCATCAATAAATAGAATTGGTATTAGAAAACAGAAGACACGTTTTCTAACGACGTAAACAGATTTCGCGGAGAGTTAAATCAGTGCTTGAAGCTCGATTCTGACAGCTTCCGCCTCCTCCGAAGCTACGATGGACAAGTCAGCGGACACGCGATACTCGATTTTTTCTTCAAAAACATCGATTTTTCTTGACGAAAGGATTGCCAATATGGTATAAGTAAATTTGACGGGAGTGTGGTTTTTGTCTCCCTGTAGGCTAAATTTCTATCCGCATAGAGCCTGCCCTGAGCGTAGTCGAAGGGGCGGGCATCTATAATTTTCAGTCGAATTAGCCTTGGGCAATAAATATTGTGTTATGTAGAGCTGTAATTACAATTTCTACTTCGTGCTGAAGAGCTTTTCATTCTATTAATAGATGGCACTTAGCTTTAGAAGGAAGGAGGTAGCGTCAAGTCGAAAAAAATCATTCTGGGCAAATGTGTGTAATGTAGTGAGTGTGAAAATTATTATCGGTCGTTTTGTTTGAGGTTGCCTGCATCTCATTATCTGCTGGTCGCAGAGGGCAAAGGGGAGTTCGCAGGCACAAGTGTTTGTTAAAAACAACGAGTGTTTTGGTGTGTGGCCAGAGCATAATTATTTAACTTTTTTGCAAGGAGTACTATTATGTCTAAGAAGCTGTTTTATTTGGTTTCTTTTATTTTAGTGTTGAGTCTTGTCAGTTCAAATGCGGTTTTTGGCGCCATTGTGATAGAAAGAAATATCGCTTCTTCTAATGATGATAATGAAGCTATCGTCGGTGGCGGTGATGACCAGGGCAGCAGCGACCTTGAAATGCCTTATGAAGGTGACGGTGCGACAGGCAACAAACAAATAATAGGTTTGCGCTTCCTCAATATCCCCTTCGATAAGGGTGAGAACATCTCTAAAGCCTATGTTCAATTCACAGGTGATAACGAGAAATTAACAGGCCGGACCGTGAATCTTATCATTAGTGGTCTTCTGCAGCTCAATCCCGGTGAGTTTGCCGGTGGCGAAGACTTTTACGATGATAGAAATCCCAAAACGACTGCACAGGTCAAGTGGACCGATATACCGGATTGGACCGCCAATCAGGCGACAGAAGCATCGAAAACCCCGAATATCGCCCCTATCATAAACGAGATAATCAACCAGAACGGTTGGGCCAAAGGCAACGCCCTGGTACTATTTATCAGAGATGACGAAACAAATCCCTCCACTGATATTCGAAGTGCTTTAGCTAACGGTTCGGCACGGCTACTTTTCGAAATTGCAGTTCGATATGCTACAGAACCGAATCCGGTTGATGGTGCCTTACTTGAGGACACTTGGGTTACCCTTATGTGGTCACCGGGAAAGTCTGCAGTCTCGCACGATGTGTATTTGAGCGATAATTTTGCAGATGTTCAGGCCGGTGCACAGAGCGCATTCTTAGGCAACCAGGCCTCGACGATGGTTGTTGCCGGCTTTCCAGGATTTCCTTATCCGGATGGTCTTGTTCAGGGCAAAACTTACTACTGGAGGATTGACGAAGTTGAGCCTGACGGGACTACGGTTACAGGCGAGGTCTGGAGCTTTATGATTCCCCCTAAGAAGGCATACAATCCCAATCCGCCTGATGGTGGTAAGTATGTTGACCCCGATGTGGAGCTTAGCTGGACGGCTGGTTACGGTTCGAAATTACACACTGTGTATTTCGGCGATAATTTTGATGATGTGAGTAATGCCGCAGGGGGTCTCCCTCAGGCAGCTTTAACCTATACTCCAGGCACGCTCGAAATGGACAAGACTTACTGCTGGCGGGTCGATGAGTTTGACGCCGTCAACACATATAAAGGCGATGTCTGGAGGTTCAGAACCTTACCCATTATCACCATTACTGACCCCAACCTTATCGGCTGGTGGAACTTTGATGCAGTTAGCGGCAGGACAGTCCTTGACCTTTCTGGTTACGGCAATGATGGCACTTTGGGAGGTGACCCTCAACGGGTGGAAGGAGCCATAGGCAGTGCGCTGTATTTGGGCGGGTCAGATTATGTCACAATTGACGGTGTAGTTGATGAAATAAAAAGCACCAATATTACGCTAAACGCATGGATCAAAACCACGCAAGGGGGAGAGGGCAATGTGATTTCCTGTAATGATAGTGGCTCCAGTCACCCTTTAATGTTTGGTGTTCTAAGTGGGAATCCGTATGTATATGATGGTGGCTCAACAGATTTTCCACCTTCTATCAATGACGGCCAGTGGCATATGATAACGTATGTCAGGAGCGGGTCGAGAGGATATATATACGTCGATGGAGTTCAGCATGCCAGATATACACCCGGCTTCGATTTGTCCGGGGTAACGCGATGGTCAATAGGCCAGGAATGGGACGACTCTACCCCAAGTGACTTTTATGTTGGCGCGGTGGACGATGTCCGCTTCTACAAGGTGCCGCTGACGGCCGAGCAGGTTAAGGAGCTTATGAGAGGTGACCCGCTGCTTGCCTGGAATCCGAGACCGCCTGATAACTCAACAGTAGATTTCGACCAGGCCAAGCAGCCCCTTAGCTGGTCAGCGGGAGACGAGGCATCCGAGCATGACGTTTACTTCGGCACTAATAAAGGCGCTTTAGAAAAGGCTAACGCATCTGATACGACCGGTATATATCGAGGCAGACAGGGTGCTACCAGTTACAATATCCCCGAAGCTCTTGAATGGGGCGGCGGGCCTTACTACTGGCGAATCGACGAGTATAATACCGATGGGACTATCAGCACTGGCAAAGCCTGGAGCTTTTCAGTGGCCGATTACCTTATCGTGGACGATTTTGAAGACTACGACGTTGGCAACAATGAGATATGGTGGTCGTGGATAGATGGACTTGGCTATCCCGTGCATCCTACCAAACCGCCCCATCCCGGCAATGGAAGCGGCTCGATGGTCGGCGACGAAACCACTTATTCTTATACAGAGGAGACTATTGTTCATAGCGGCTCTCAGTCGATGCCTATCTTCTACGACAACAACCAGCAG
>JBAQFY010000056.1:0-7912 GCA_049287505.1 Sedimentisphaerales bacterium
CTAACGTTATCGCCTCCCCGTACCGAAATCGCCACATCCTCAGGTTTAATCAGCAACGGTTCATTATCTTCATCGGTCGGCACCCAGGCTGCGGCATACTCACCGCTTTCCTCGGCTGTGATAGTAAACTCGCTGTGCCGGGGTAGATACAATGCGTGAGCCGCACCTTCAAAAACATTCTTACGCGTGCCGATACCTGACCACTGTCCTCGATTCGAACGAACGGTATAGCGCCCATTAAAATTCACCATAACCAGCTCGTTCTCACCGGTAGCAAAAGACCAGCTCTGATTGGCCGCAAGTCGTCGGGCCTGAAATGAAATATATTCCCAACCCGCCTGTTCCGGCGTAATGGACAAAATCAAATCCGGGTCATCCGGAAAAACGCCGGGCTTGAATAAAATATTATCCGAGGTATATTGCACTTTTCAAACTCCTTGAACAGCTTATACTCGGTGTATCATTATACGAAACAATCCCCGGTACGCCACAAAAACTCATAGGAGTTAGTCAGCCCTTGAATTAACATTGCTATCAACGTTATAGAATCAAGGCCTGTGGCAAATTAACATAAGTTCTTTATTGTCAAATACACCCGAGTTTTTCGTATAGACAACAATGTTAAACTTTCTGCCTGCGATGTTTTGTGTTAAAATTCGTTTAACCATCCTTGGCTGTAAAGAAAGAGATGGAAAGATAAAAGTTAGGAGTATAAGCCATGAAGAAAATTATAGTTATAATTGCGCTGGTTGTGATAGCAGCAGTTTTTATCATAATTGGAATCGTTCGGAAGGGGAGCAGCCATGGAGAACGTCGTATCGCGGTAATTCCCAAAGGGACATCCTCAGTTTTCTGGGAGTCGGTGCGTTCAGGAGCGAAAAAGGCAGGTGAGGAATTGGGCTATGAAATCTCCTGGAACGGCCCGGAGCTTGAGAGCGACCGAGAAAGGCAAATACAGATAGTCGAAGATTTTATCGCCCTGAAAGTTGCGGGTGTTGTTTTAGCACCCAATGGCAGTAACGCCCTGGTGCCTAAGGTGGAAGAAATGTTCGCTAAGAACATACCCTGCGTAATCATCGACTCGGAAAT
Source organism: Sedimentisphaerales bacterium (assembly GCA_049287505.1). Lineage (GTDB taxonomy): Bacteria > Planctomycetota > Phycisphaerae > Sedimentisphaerales > Anaerobacaceae > NIOZ-UU13. The sequence continues at coordinate 1,090 of JBAQFY010000056.1, forward strand.
AAATACGGATAAGTATGTTTCGTTTGCGGCCACGAATAACTATCAAGGCGGCGTCATTGCAGCACGACGAATGGGAAAGGTTCTCAACGGAAAAGGTAAGGTAATCGTGGTGAAGTTTATGCCCGGTTCAGGCTCGACTACCAATCGGGAAAATGGATTCATTGATACCATCGAGAAAGAATTTCCTGATATTGAAATAGTCGATACGAAATATGGAATGGCCACTGTGGAAACTGCATTACAGGCAGCCGAAGACCTGCTGACCAAACACCCCCAACTTGATGGTCTTTTTGCCTGTAACGCGGGTACTTCTGTGGGCTCGGCACAGGCGCTGCAAAGCCAGGGTCGAACCGAGAAGATAAAAATGGTTGGTTTCGATGCAGAAGAGACGCTCCTCGATAAGCTCAGGTCGAGAGTGATTGACTCATTGGTGGTTCAGGACCCCTACAAAATGGGATATATCGGAGTCAAGACTCTGGTCGATAAAATCAATGGTAAAGAAGTCCCCAAATTAATAGATACAGGTGTTGAGCTGATAACCGTAGAACGCTTAGAGGAACCGAATATCAAGGCTTTACTTAACCTGCAATGATAGCAACTACCCAGAAAAATCAATCGCCGGGTTTAGAAATTGCATTGTGTATGAGGGGAATTTCTAAACGGTTCGGGCCCGTGCAGGCCCTTTCAGAGGTTAGTTTTACCGTTCGCCGGGGTACGGTCCATGCCCTGGTTGGTGAAAACGGGGCCGGCAAATCAACGTTAATGAAAATCCTGGCAGGTGTATATCAGCCCGACGGCGGAACGATTGAAATTAATGGGAAACAAAAGGTACTCTCCAAACCGGCCGAAGCTCTCGCAGCAGGGATATCGATGATTTATCAGGAGCTGGACCTGGCGGAACACTTAACAGTGGCGGAAAATGTCTTCCTGGGAATGGAGCTGTCGGGACGGCTGCCTTTCATAATGGACCAGAAAAAGATGATGGCACAGACCACCAAATTAGCCCAGCGATTTAAATTTAAAATTGACCCGACGACTATTGTCGAGGAACTTCCAATGGGGGATTGCCAGATTGTTGAGATACTGAAAGCCTTGATGCGCAATGCATCGATTATTGTAATGGATGAGCCAACATCGTCTCTGTCTGAAAGTGAAGCAGCAATGCTTTTCAAGTTGGTAAAAGCTCTACGTGAAAAGGGGCTTTCCATTATCTATATCTCCCATCGGCTGGAAGAAATTGTGGGATTGGCGGATGATGTCAGCGTGTTGCGGGACGGCCGGATGGTCCATTCCGGGTCAATGGCTACACTGGATATTCCCAAAATTGTCCACTACATGGTTGGAAGAGAGTTGAAGGATTTCTTTCCTGCCCGAAATGTCAATATCGGCGACATTCGTGTTAAGGTCAGAAACCTCTCTTCCGGAAATGGGGTAGAGGATATTTCTTTTGATATTCGAAAAGGTGAAATTGTGGGAATGGCGGGACTCGTCGGTGCCGGACGCACCCAGGTCGCTCGGGCACTATTTGGTATCGATAGAAAAACTTCCGGTGCCGTCGAGCTTGACGGACGGCAGTTAGAGATTCACTCACCAACCGATGCCATAGCTAACCATATTGCATTTTTAACCGAAGACCGCAAGCGCACCGGATTATGCCTGGAGCTTCCTTGCAGCTGGAACATAACCTTGCCGAACTTAGCCGCAATAGGTATGAAGAACATCATCAAACCCGGCCGGGAAAGCAAAATCGTGGCAAATATTGCAAAGCGCATTTCCATCAAATGGCTGGGACCACAGGCACCGGTTGATTCCCTTTCCGGTGGTAATCAGCAGAAAATTCTTATCGCCCGCTGGTTATTAGCTGAATCAAAGTTCATGATTTTTGACGAACCCACGCGCGGTATAGACGTCGGAGCGAAAAAGGAGGTGTACTCCCTTCTTAATGAGCTGGCCGAGGAAGGTAAAGCGATACTATTTATATCATCCGAATTACCGGAGCTGTTCGGAATAGCCGACCGAATCTTAGTGATGCGCCGGGGACGATTAGTGGGAAATGTAAATCCCAAAAAAACCACTCAAGAAGAGGTCATGCATTTGGCAGCAGTGGAGGCCTTTCTTCGAATAGACAAATGAGTAAATTGGTCAGGCAGTTACTGCCCTTTGGCAGTCTAATATTGATAATCTGTATCCTCTCAGCGCTGAAACCGGATACGTTCCTCACAACGGATAATTTTCTGAATGTATTGCGCCGCTCAAGTGTGAATGGCATTATAGCGGTGGGAATGACGGCGATTATCATTTCCGCGGGAATCGACCTATCCGTAGGCTCAATGATGGCTCTGAGCGGTATGGTCGGCGCCTGGGTGATGCTCGTAATCGGTGGGACCAATCCCCAGGGAGCGGCCCTCGTTGTCGGTACTTTTGTTGGGATTGTTACGGGCCTTGCCTGCGGCTTCCTGAACGGCCTGCTCATTACCAAGCTCAAGCTGCCTCCATTTATTGTAACCTTAGGCACAATGAGCACTTTTCGCGGGATTTCTTATGTCATGAATGCCGGTAAACCTTATAATATACCCCATTACAAGTACCTTAATGAGGGAATTGTTCTTGGGCTCCCCATCTCCGTTTTGATTTTTGCTGTTATTATTGCCCTGGCAGGTTTGCTGTTAAAGTACAGCCGGTTGGGGCGATATACTTATGCTATCGGCTCAAATAGAGTGGCGGCCTTTCATGCAGGTGTGAACGTAGATGCTTACTTGATACGCATTTATGCTCTAACCGGTTTGGTTGTGGGAATAGCCGCAATGATAACCACCAGTCGAGCCGTCTCAGCGCAGCCCACGGCCGGTGTTACCTTAGAGCTCGACATAATTGCTGCAGTAGTGATTGGCGGCGCGAGTCTGTCTGGCGGCAGAGGAACAATCATCGGCACATTAATCGGAACGCTTTTAATAAGCTTTTTGCGAAACGGATGCACGCTGTTAGACATCTCCACTAACGTTCAGCTTATAGTGATTGGCGCCATAATCATTATAGCGGTTGCGGTTGACCAATTAGCACGTTCCAGGGCAGCGGCTGGACAAGCTGAGTAAACGCGTACATTCTTCTTGAAGGAGTCGGCGATATGCGAAAAGTTGCTTTACTCTTCCTTACAGTAATAATCATAGTAAGTGCGGCCGCCCCTTTGTCTTCTGTCGAAGACAGAAAAGGGGGCCGCTCGCAGACTTATGATGTAGTGATAACGTCAGGCCGGATATACGACGGTTCCGGCGGAACATCATACATTGCTGATGTCGGAATTAAAGATGGCCATATCGCAGCTATCGGGCAGCTCCGGCCCGCCGTGGCTCGCTTGGCGGAGCCAAGTCGCGACAGGCCGGATGCGGATGAGGTAATCGATGCACAAGGTCTTGCAGTCGCTCCGGGTTTTATCAATATGCTAAGCTGGGCGAATGAATCTCTTATAGAAGATGGCAGCTCGCAAAGCGATATTCGTCAGGGAGTAACTCTGGAAGTTATGGGCGAAGGATGGTCAATGGGGCCTCTTAATGAAAAGATGAAGCAGGATATGAGGAAATCTCAGAGTGACATCAAATTCAGCATAGAATGGACTACACTTGGAGAATATCTCGAATATCTTGAAAGAAAAGGAGTATCGACCAACGTAGCCTCTTTTGTGGGTGCAACAACTCTTCGTGTTTATGTTGTTGGATATGAAGACCGTTCACCAACCTCTCAAGAGCTTGAGCAGATGCGTAAATTAGCAGGCCAGGCAATGCAGGAAGGAGCGGTAGGTGTAAGCTCGGCGCTGATTTATGCCCCCGGCTTTTATGCTGATACCGACGAGCTGATAGCTCTTGCAGGGGTGGCGAGTGAATATGGTGGAATGTATATTTCGCACATCCGCAGCGAGGGTAACCACCTGCTTGAAGCGTTGGATGAATTGATAACAACTGCGCGAAAGGCAAATGTTGCCGCTGAGCTGTACCACATGAAAGCGGCAGGCAAGTCCAATTGGCATAAACTCGATGCTATGATTGAGAAGATTGAAACAGCACGCGCTGAAGGCCTTAGAATTACGGCAGATATGTATAACTATACGGCCGGTGCAACAGGTCTCAATGCCGCAATGCCTCCGTGGGTTCAGGCCGGTGGACATCAGGCATGGGTGGCGCGGCTCAAAGACCCGAAAATCAGACGGCGAGTTCTGAAGGAAATGACTACACCCACCAAGGAATGGGAAAATTTATATCTTTTAGCAGGTACGCCGGAAAATGTTCTTTTGGTAGGATTCAAAAACGAAAGGCTTAAACATCTTACCGGCAAAACTCTTGCAGAAGTCGCCAGGATGAGGGGAAAATCACCGGCGGAAACTGCTATCGACCTCGTTATTGAAGACGACAGCCGAGTTGACACAGTATATTTTTTGATGTCAGAAGAAAATGTGAAAAAGCAGATTAAACTTCCCTGGGTTAGCTTTTGTTCGGATGCAGGCTCCCTCGCTCCGGAGGGAGTTTTCTTGAAATCAAATCCACATCCCCGTGCATACGGGAGCTTTGCCAGGCTTCTTGGCAAATACGTTCGCCGGGAAAAGGTCATTACGTTGGCCGAGGCGGTCAGGCGTTTGACTCGGCTTCCGGCAGATAATCTCAAACTTGACCGGCGGGGAAGACTTGAAAAAGGATATTATGCAGACATTGTCATTTTCGACCCTGAAACAATTATAGACCATGCGACCTACGAAAAACCGCACCAGTACGCAACAGGTATGCTCCATGTTTTCGTAAACGGCACGCAGGTGCTCAAAGATGGCGAACATACCGGTGCTAAACCTGGTCGTGTTGTGCGTGGACCAGGATGGAACTCGTCGCGGCGAAGTCCCACAACGCAGCCGGAAAAGTAAACCGGGACAGATAAAGCCTCAGGAGTTTTGTTTGTCCCGCTGCGGCGCCGGCCTTCGCCGCGACAAGTAGTGAAAAAGGCTCATTAGGGCCTACGCAGTATCCCTTACGGGAGATGCGGCAAATTGTCTTGCCCGTGGCGGCGAGCTTCCTCACCCATCAGTTTTACCAAATCTTTTTTAATATCTTCCGGCAGGTCTGACGGTTCATAATTTTCCAGTAATCTTTCCACTTCATGATGCGCCCGCTGCTCGAGCGTTAAAGCGCCTTCTTGTTCCCATCGTGACCTGTGGGCACGGTCTATGACGGGGCCCGGAAAAAAGTGTTCCTTTTCGAGGTAGCGCCGAGTATGTTCACAGATAAGCAGATGTCTTTCTTTAAGCAATTCCTGAAATATTCCCAGTGCCGGGAAGTCCTCTCTCGGCTCAATTCCGGCAATTAATCGCAAAGCCATGCCGCATATTTCGTTGTCCACAACGAGTTTTTCAAGAGACAAGCAGCTTTCAAAATCGAGCATACCTGGGCCGGATATGTTGTTAATTCCGGATAGCGCAGCCAATGCAGCACCAATCCCACTTTCCAGACCTGCCTGGGCGTCGAGCTGTTTGGAGTCGCTCAAGGAGATGTATGCCTGGGTAGGAAGATGGAGGTATTTACCGATTTCATTATAAGCACAGTCGAGCATCATTGTCTCAATGGCGCCCATGGGTGTGGTTTCGTATCGGACATCAAAAATGGCTGGTGACCCGCCGTAGAGAATAGGGGTGCCGGGATTGGCTGTCTGGCTGATGACAACACCGCTCAGGGTTTCGGCGGTATGCTGAACGAGCGTTCCGACAAGAGTAACCGGAGCTATGAGCCCGGACAACGGCATGGCGATGAGCTCCACAGGAATAAAGTATCGGGCGCAATCCAGCAAGTTTTGCGAAGTTATATCGCTCCATTTCAGAGGGGAAGTAGGACAGCAGGAGAAGATGGTAAGAGGTTTTTCTTTGAGAGCTTTTAAGGATTGTCGAATAGCAAGCTGAAAATCCTTCATTACGTTAAACGATTCGATTGTAAAAGCGCCGGTAACAACGGGCTTCCTGCCGTAAAGAAGACTAAGAAAGAGGCGATAGCTGTCGGAAATTCTTTCATGTACATCTGCAGGTATCAATGCCGTACTCGTCGAGGCGATATGAGGGAGCTGCTCAGCTACTTTCACAAAGTTAATATAATCGGTGGTGACGGGCTTGCGCATTTTTCTTTCTTGAGAATCCAAGATGTGCAGAGCGGTTGAGCCGGGGGTAAAATAGACATTGTGGCCGGAGAAATCATGGGTTTGCTTTCCGGTGACGTCGTACAGCTTAAACGATTCGGGAGCGGCTTTCAGGGCCTTTTCAATGATGTCCTGAGTGAGGACCGCATGATGTTTTTCCATATCAATCCGGCAGCCGCAGTCCGAGAGCATGGCGAGAACATTTTTGTTGTGAATCTCAACTCCGAGCGTACAAAGTATGTGAGCTGCTTCGGAAATAATCTTTTCGATAAGCTCGTCAGTCAGGAATCTAATAGTTGGTCTCACCGCAATGTTCTTTCAATAGTTTTGTCTGACATTTCCCATATTTTAGTAACACTGCAAAGACTCTCAATTTCACTTACATACCAAATCTACCCTAAAAATACAACTGTCCTGAGCCTTTCTCTGCGGATTTCAAAGGACTTCCACCTGTACCTGCGAATACCTGTGCAGGAGTACGTGTTTAGCCAAGTGTGGCTTAAATGGCCATCCCCAAGCTTGGACTCCGCTTTGCTGGAGTCCGCCGAAAGGCGTCCCTTAGGGACTGCGCTTGAGGCTGCCACACATTCTTTAGTAATTTTATTGGGTGGCATCCTCAAAGCCGAAGGCTTTGGGGCTGGTTTTTCCCTGGCTAAACACATAC
>JBAQFY010000057.1:0-14261 GCA_049287505.1 Sedimentisphaerales bacterium
AATACGAGCCCGGAAAGACAGGGTAACAGCATCGACAATGTTGTCCGGGGCACCCTCGGCGCCGATGTCATGCCCGAAATATAGCTTTCGGTTGCTCGGGTCGGGCATACCATGGGCCGTGGGGTCTCCTGTCTCCTGCAAGCGTAAAAAAGTCACATCACCATCGGTCAGGACGCTGACGCCACCCGGCCCGCCGGAGCCGATTTCCGATTCGTCCCACTGGTCCGAGCCGTTGTCGTGGCTCCACGTCCCATCCAGCGCGGTAAAGCCCGCACCGGGAGATCCTGTGTCGCCGGTGTAGATGTACGTCCACCCACCAAGGGGGTCTGCATAATCGACGCCTCCCACAGCCACGCCGGCGCCAAGACTCAGTGCTAAAACAAAGCAAGCTAAATAAATCAATTTCTTAGACATAATAGTCCTCCTTCCCAAAAAAGTTAATAATAAAAACGACTGATAATAACTTTCGCGTTTAGTAAATTCTACCTATTTTTGCCCGTAATGTTTTTGGGGCGACTTGACATTGCCTCCTTCCTTCAAAAAACTGAAGTCAACTGCCATATAGAAATGCGGCAGATCCAATGTTCAAGGACAAACCTCACTATTATTTCTTATAACAGATTCGATACTTCACTTCAAGCAAAACTTATCTCAACACTCAGGATTTTTTCATGCTCCCTGCAATTTAAACAGGCCGTAAGCTCTAAAACTATCTCTTATAAATACTTATGAGGTTTCATCGCGCTGTCTATAACATCCCGCATCGGCTGGTCTTGTTCCGTAGTGACTTCAAAAAATCCCTGAGTTTGAGCTATTTTGCTATTGCGGGAAATCAGATTTGGGTGTATAATAATTTGACAAAATAGCCTAAATTAGCATAGGATTACAAAATTAACGAAGCACAAAGATGTTTTTGTGTATCTTGAGAAGAATTAAAGAATACGAAGAAAATCACACCTGAACAAAGAAAACTTGACTTCAAATCAGTAGAAAACAGCCTTTGATAAGGCCGGGATTCACTAATGTTAGTGGAGGAGAATCGTTTTTTAGGACGTCGGATTAACAATTTTAGTATTGCAAAACATTAAGACTTAATGTATAATATCGTTCCTGGTGGAATAGGGTCGATATTAGCCAGGAAATACAAAATTAACGAAACACAATGCTGTTTTTGCGCATCCCAATAGATAAACAGCATAAAGGGATATTATGAAAAAACAAAAAGGATTTACACTAATAGAGCTTCTAGTGGTAATCGCTATAATTGCATTACTGATGTCGATTTTGATGCCGGCCATGCAGCGGGTAAAGAAGCAGGCAAGGAGCGTTGCCTGCCTGAGCAAGCTCAAGCAGTGGGGCATATTTTTTTCGATGTACGCCGACGACTACGACAGCCGATTCATGGGGGGCTTTACGGTCTCCAATCGATGGGTCAGCGCGCTTGGGGACTACTATAAATGGGATGACGAGTTTACCTGTTGTCCGAATGCGTTGAAACCATGGGTGGATGAATATGGGGTAAATTCGGGTGCCGAAGGAAGCACTTTAGGTGTCGGTGTGACCATGGCCTGGGGCTACATGAACCCGGGGAACTGGAAAAAGGCAATGAAGGGAAGTTACGGGATGAACGGCTGGTGTGTTGACCCCCCGCCAGGCAGTGAACCTCATCCCGAGCGGGGGAGTCCGGAATACTTCTGGCGCGGGCCGGATGTGGCCGGGGCCGGGTACGTGCCTTTGTTCCTGGAGGCCCAGCGATATAACGGCTGGGCGTTACACACAGACACACCGCCCAGCTATAGCGGAGAGCAGTGGAACGACAACGCCCAGATGGGGCGGTATTGCCTCAACCGGCACGACGGGTTCGGCGGCTGTCTTTTCTTAGACTATTCGGCTCGTAAAGTAGGCCTCAAAGAGCTCTGGACCCTCAAATGGCATAAAAAGTACATTGAAGCCGGCCCCTGGACAATCGGCGGCGGTGTCCAGCCGGGCGACTGGCCGGATTGGATGCAGCATTTTAAAGATTATTAAAAAACAACCGTCATACAAAAGTAAAAAAATACGGTTTTGCCGGATTATAAAATACAATTGCGAAAGTAAACGATTAAAACCCACAGAAAGAGGCATTATTATGGACAAGCGAAAAGGCTTTACACTAATAGAGCTTTTAGTGGTAATTGCCATTATCGCGCTATTGATGTCGATACTAATGCCGGCCTTGGCAAGAGTAAAGCAACAGGCAAAGACAATGGGTTGTCTGGCGAACCTCAAGCAATGGACACTCTACTTTTCGATGTACACCGAAGACCACGAAGGAAAATTCCAGGCAGGGGTTGGCGATGGGCATACACAACATTGGATGAATGCACTGAGGTCGTATTATAAAAACGACCCAAAAATTCGCTGCTGCCCTACTTCTATGAAGCCTCTTATCGACGAGAATGGACAGCTTGCCCCACAGTGGAATGTGTTTTCAGCCTGGGGTAGATTCTGGGGCGAGGGCTATGACACGGAAGGTGAATATGGCAGTTACGGGATAAATGGATGGGTGGAAAACCCGCCGCCGTCATACGCGACGGTTTATGAAGATTTTGAGACCGAATACAACTGGAGAACTCCCAATGTAAAAGGTGCCGGCTATGTGCCTCTGTTTATGGATGCCCTGAGGTTCAATGTCTTCCCCAGAGATACGGATACCCCGCCGGAAGTACAGGATATGGCCTGGCAGGGCATGCAGCACATGAGACGTATCTGCATTGACCGGCACGATGGATTCATAGGCATGGCTTTTCTCGATTGGTCCGTCAGAAAGGCCGGACTTAAGGAGCTGTGGACGTTGAAGTGGCATCGCGCATATAAACAGGCCGGTCCCTGGACCACATCCGGCGGTGTCCAGCCGGGCGACTGGCCGGATTGGATGCAGCATTTTAAGGATTATTAAAAAACAACCATCATACAAAAATAAAAAATACGGTTTTGCCGGATTATAAAATACAATTGCGAAAGTAAACGATTAAAATACGCAGAAGGAGGCATTATTATGAACAAGCGAAAAGGCTTTACACTAATAGAACTTTTAGTGGTAATTGCCATTATTGCGCTTCTGATGGCAATCTTGATGCCCGCGCTTAATCGCGTTAAGAAACAAGCGAGGGCCGTTACATGTATGGCCAATCTCAATCAATGGAGCCTTTTTTGGAAGATGTATTGTGACGATAACGACGGATACTGGCTTAGCGGCGATGGCGGCGGCAGCGGCAGGTGGTGGTTCGAGCCGATGCTGGAGACTTACAAGATCGGAGTGAAGATGCGCTGCTGCCCACAGGCTACAAAATCTGCGGGCGAGGGTGTTCATATGGGCATAGGTTACTTTTCAAGTCAAGCCTGGCAAACCGGTGAATGGATAGGCAGCTACGGACCAAACGGGTGGATGTGTAATCCTCGCTCGACGGATCCGTCGGGTAGTGTCTGGGGACGCAGCCCCATTTCAGACCATTGGAGGAAGCCCGACCAGCCTGGTGCGAGTAATATACCGTTATTTACCGGTAGCTGGTGGGTCGATGCCTGGCCAAGAGAGAATGACAATCCTCCCGAAATCCCAGGAGGGCCGCCGGACAGACCGAACACAAACGAAATGGAGCGCAATTGCGTTGACCGGCACGATGGATTCTTAAACGCTCAGTTCTGCGATTGGTCTGTCAGAAAGGTCGGACTCAAGGAGCTCTGGACGTTAAAATGGCATAAAAGCTATGACGTAGCCGGCCGATGGACCAAAGGCGGCGGTGTTAGTCCGAGCGACTGGCCGATATGGATGAGAAATTATAAAGATTATTAAAATAACCATCTTAAAAAAATTGAACTATAAAAAGTATGCCAACAAAAAACAGCAAGGAGTTATTATTATGGAAAAACGAAAAGCCTTTACCCTGATAGAGCTTTTAGTGGTTGTTGCCATTATCGCTATATTGATGGCAATATTAATGCCCGCACTACAAAGAGCCAGAGAGCAGGGCAAGCGTGCCGCCTGTCTTAATAATTTGAAACAGCTGGCACTTACGTGGATTATGTATGCAGATGAGAACGATGACAGGATTGTCAACGGCGAAGCAAGTGGCTCTGGAAATGGCCTGGCCACTGTACCCACAAGCGGTATCCACGCGGGTGAGCAGTGGTGGGTCGGAGGTGATTGTGCAAGTGGTTATATGGCAGGTGATCAATTACCGCTGGAAACACAAATAATGGCTATCCAAGCCGGCGCACTATATCCATACTGCAAAAACGAAAACCTTTACCGCTGCCCGACCGGTGTTCGCGGAGAAATGCGCACGTACTCCATAGTCGATTCTATAAATGGGCTCCGCAGGGATGGGACTTACACCGGTAACGTGGGAAAGAGAGTAGGCAGGACAGTGTTGTGGGTTAAGAGGAGAACGGAGATTATCAGCCCAGGCCCGGCGCAAAGAATAGTTTTTCTTGATGAAGGCCGGATAACTCCAGATAGTTACGCTACGCATTATCTTAATGAGCGCTGGTGGGACCCACCCTTTGTCCGACACGGTGACGGCACTAACGTCTCTTTTGCAGATGGGCACGCTGATTATTGGAAGTACATGGGCTCGAAAACGTTACGTACCGGCAAGCTTGCCGCTGTTTCCGGCCTTAACGCATCCAATTTGCACCAGATGGTACCTGAAAGCCCTGATGATTATGAGGATTTGCACAAGATGCAAAAGGCTGTATGGGGCAAACTGGGGTATTAGCCGAAGCTTTTGACGTGATTTTTTGTGCTTAAAATAAAGTCTCCTGCAAAATTGAGGTTAGGCATACTTTGAAAAGAAAAAAATGTCTTTTTCATTTTTTTCTTTTCAAAAAATAAATTATTGCTCAGCAAGCAGCTACTTGATTACTTAAGAAAATCAAAAACTCCATTCTCCACAGCATAGCTACTGCGAAGGACGAACTGATTTTCTTAAATAATATATGCCTAACCTCGATTTTGCAAAACTTCAATTATAAAACGGGATTATCAAAAGTAAAGTAGTTCTGAAAGGAAAGCAGGAAGGAGTGGAAACACTCTGGGAGTATCCGGGAAAATGTTGGTCCAAGTCCCAAAGCAATCCCCACCCGGAGGGTCTGGCTATGCCTGCTTTCCTTCTCCTACGAGGAAATATGCAAGGAACACTATCATGGGCAAACGAAGAGGTTTTACATTAATTGAACTTCTGGTGGTGATTGCCATTATTGCCATATTGATGGCGATACTGATGCCGGCACTGAACCGAGCCAGGGAGCAGGGTAAACGCGCCGCCTGCCTGAGCAACCTAAAGCAGCTGACCCTTGCATGGATTATGTATGCAGATGATAACGATGACAGGATTGTTAACGGCGAAGCCCATTGGGCCCCTACCGCCGCCCCCGTTGCACCCGTGCCCACATCTGGTCCTCATAGGGGCGAGCGCTATTGGGTAGGCAACGATTGCGCCAATAATTACATGCTGGGAGAACAACGACCGCAAGACATACAAATACAAGCTATCCGAGTCGGAGCGCTATTTACATACTGCAAAAACGAAAAGCTTTACCGGTGCCCAACCGGTATTCGTGGAGAGATGCGCACGTACTCCACATCTTATGGTATGAATGGTTGTTTCGATGCAGAGGGAACTTATATTGGTAACAAGGGGGTGAGAGTGGGCAACACGGTGTTGATGGTTAAGAGGAGAACAGAGATTACCGTCCCCGCTCCGGCATTTAGACTCGTTTTTCTTGACGAAGGCCGGATAACGCCGGATAGTTACGCTATTCATTACGTTATTCCCCAATGGTGGGACCCGCCGTTTGTCCGACATGGTGACGGCACGAACGTCTCTTTCGCTGATGGCCACAGCGATTACTGGAAGTATAGAGGAGCAGAGACGCTAAAGGTCGGCAAGATGGCAAACCCGCCGCATCAATATGCGCCTACTACCAACGAGGGCCTGGATGATGTGCAAAAGATGCAGAAGGCCACATGGGGGAGATTGGGTTATACACCAACTAATCAATAAGCATAATTCTTTGGCTTATAGATCCCGTTGCGTATATTACTAAAACTGGCAGTCTTGATATAGTTTCCTAACTATGCGGCTTTGCGTTTATTAACGCTGCCAATAGGATATGTCTTAATCTTTCAATGCTGATATTGTTAAGGTAATCTTCCGTAAAATCCAGCTTAAATCGGCCTCTGAAACCTCTGATTCGTCGCGTAAGTTCATTCCTGCCTAAAGCAGTGATTGAAGTTATTTCTCTGTCAAAATACTTTCTTGAAGACATAACCCTCACCTCTGAAAAACTGTTCCCATAAGTAAGTTGGATTCGTGTTATTAGTATTAGTATCGTCCCTCATATCGAGCTGCTTTTGTAAGAATCGTTATACTGCCGCCCAAGCCTCTGATTTAGCGTATTATTCAGCTAAAAATTTTTTTGTCATTTTGCTGACCGTCTGATAACGTTTGGTTATGAAAACAGAAAAGCTAAATTACTTCTTACCACCTGAGCTGATTGCCCAGCATCCTCTTCCTGTTCGAAGCGACTCGCGGCTGCTGGTTCTCAATCGCACTAACCGTGAAATTCTCGACAGCCGATTCAGCAGCATTGGAAATTTTTTATCCCCCGGCGATTGCCTTGTGCTCAACGACACAAAAGTCTTGCCCGCTCGTTTTTTTGCACGTCGGGATACCGGAGGAAAACTCGAAGGTTTATTCCTCGCTGAAAACTCTGATAAAACCTGGGATATAATATTAAAAGGTACTCGCAAATTAAATCCCGGCGACCTTCTTATTCTAAAAGACAAACAAAGGGGAGATTTTTGCAAAGCCGTGCTGCTCGAAAAGCAACCCCAGGGCAGATGCCTGCTAAGGCTAAATACAGAGGCGGATGCAGAAACCATCCTTGACAAAATCGGTTTTCCACCGCTGCCCCCATACATCAAACGAGATGATGACCCGGCCGTAGCCAAAATGGACAAACTGCGATACCAGACTGTTTATGCGCGGCACACCGGCGCCGTCGCAGCCCCAACTGCAGGGCTGCACTTCACAGACCGCCTTATCGAGCGGTTAAAACAGGCCGGCGTCTGCTTTGCATACATAACACTGCACGTAGGAACAGGCACATTCAACCCTGTAACAACGGAAAACCTCGAAGACCACAAAATCCATCAGGAGCGATTCAGTATTGACGAGGAGAATGCCCGGATAATAAATGAAGCGAAGAGCAAAGGATGGCGAATAATCCCTGTCGGCACCACCTCGACCAGAACCCTTGAGACGATAGCCGCCGCCTCACAAATCGAAGCCGCAGCCGGCTCGCCGTGCTTGCGCACCGTCGCAGCAGGCACAACAAGTTTATTCATTAAGCCCGGCTATAAATTCAAAATCACCGATGCAATGATAACTAATTTTCATCTGCCCAAATCCACCCTCCTCGCTCTGGTCGCTGCATTCGCAGGCCTCGACAACATCCTCGCCGCTTACAATCATGCTATCCAACTGCGATATCGTTTCTATTCCTACGGCGACGCAATGCTGATTATCTAAAAAGCTAAGCTACTATTATAAAGTTTTTAGACAATCGTTTCCCTGTCATTCCCGCGAAAGCGGGAATCCAGGAATGAAACGGTCTGAAGTGAAGCCTCAATCAGAGTTATTGTCAAAAAACTCATTCAAGGTACCTTGGAAACATAAAGCTAATTTGCTCTTCACTTCATCGCCTCCGCTTTAATTACAATATTCGTCTTACCAGCGATAATTGCCTGATGAAGTTCCCGAGTACAAAGCATAACGGCACAGCGATAAGCACAGCCAATGCAAATTTCAAAAGTGGATACAGCCTGATATGTCTTATCGCCAGTGCCACAAGGACTGTAACCGGGGCGTGAATAATATAGGCCGTGTAGGAACTGGCCGACATCGCTTTTGCCAGCTTTCCCTGGTGATTGAGCCGTTTGCAGAACAGCACCAGCAGAACGATGCTCATCGCCGACTCGCTGTACCAGGCCATGGAGGACATGAAACTGGTGCGCACTCCCGCAGGCTGGCAGGCGAGCCGGGACGAGCTGTGGCAGCGACACCTTTCGTCTCTGAACGAAACCTGCTATACCCATGGGCACACCCGGCTCCAGAGGCTGCACAAATGGAGTCGCGAACCAATCCCAAATCATCATCCTCGCCCTTCCGACTCCACGCAGGATTGACTTTTAGGAATCTAATGGAAAATTAAATCAGAGGTCTTAATGATTACTGCACGCAGCTATAGAACGAACTATTCTATCATCTCCCTGCCCGGCCTGCCCCGTAGCGGTGTCAAAGACTGCCTTATGCTAAGAGGCTTGCAAGAAGTGCTAAAAAAGAAGGGAGACAGACGCCCCCCAGTTATAACATGGGCTTAATGAGCCCGCCTGTCTCCCTCTGTGAAGGAAAGAGTATTATGCCCGTTTTAAGGCGCAGCGGCTTATTCTGCTAATGACCCCCAATATATAAAGTATAACTTAATTATCTTGATAGGCAAAAAAAACAAGTAAATTCGCTTTTTCGTTTATTGTAGGTCTTATAATAAATACCCCCAGATTCCTTCATCCTCCCCCTTCTCGCGGATTCTTGTAATTTATTTGATTATTGAGCCTAAAAAAGCTATAATCCTTTTGTGCAATCATAGGCGATTTGGTACAGACACATCAAGATAAAGCTATAGACCGGTACGATGTAGCGGTGTCATTATGAATAGAAAAAAAGGATTTACCCCGTTAGAAGTAAGACGTTGTTTTCTAACTTGCCCCGTTAGAAAAAAACTTTCTAATGGGGCGGGCTTTACCTTGATAGAGCTGTTGGTAGTGATTGCCATCATCGCGTTATTGATGGCGATATTGCTCCCGGCTTTAACCAGAGCACGAGAACAAGGTAAACGGTCCGCTTGCCTCCATAATCTCAAAGGCTTGGTTTTGGCCTGGTTAATGTATGCCGACGATAATGACGGGCGATTGGTCCAGGGCGTAGCGGGCGATAATGGCTGGGTAAAGCTCCTTGGCTCGCTGCCGAACGAAGAGCCTGTCGAAGAACAACTGGATGCCATAAAGAACGGCCTCTTATTCGATTATGCTAAGATGACAAAGCTATACCGATGTCCGGTCGCTGAGAGAAATGAAATGCGCACTTACAGCACAGTTCATGCAATGAACGGACTGAAATTCGCCGGAAGTGGCGACGTACATAAGAAACTATCTGAGATTCGCAGACCCGGTGAAAGATTGGTTTTTCTCGATGATTACGGCCAGGATTGGGATGCCTGCTGGGCCGTTTGGCATACACAACCTTCATGGTGGAATCCAATCCCCATGCGCCACCACGGTGGAACGACTTTGGCCTTCGCCGAGGGACATTGTGAATGGTCGAGCTGGAGGGACCAGCGTACCATAGATTATGGTAACGAGCCATGGGCTGTCTCAGAAGCCGGAGCAGGTATAGAAAAAAATCAACCAGGAAATGTTGATTTAATGAAATTGCAGAAAGCAGCGTGGGGGTCGTTAGGATACGAACCTTAAAAAACGTTATCATATAAGGACATACCCCGCCGTCTTTGAGGTCTTCGGCTTCTAATATTCGAGATTGGCCGATAAAACAGGCTGATACCAAATATAAATTAAGCACTCATAGCTTGGTTCGGCAAGAATCCATTAAAGCCGCTCACAATCCTTGCCGATAAAAAGACCGATAAGGCGGTGAAGGGACAGTTGGTCTGAACGGCCGCGCCACAACCAAGCTGGAGCATAACGAACAGTATGGAAAACGGACAGCTTAAACTCATCGACGTGATAGAGCAGATGTGTGCTGAGAAAGATGTCCATTTTCAGCCTATGCGTGTTGCTCAGGACATTATGAATACCAATGTTAAGACACTGACCCTCGACCATACCGTCAACCACTGCCTAAAGTTTATGAAGGGTCGTAGGGTCCGGCACGTTCCTGTTGTGGACCTTCCAAATAAAGGAGAAAAAAAGCCATATTTTATTGGTATCGTTTCACAAAGAGATGTGTTGCGGCTGAACGAACCGGATGCCGAAGAAAAAGACGAGCATAAGATAGACAAAAGAGCCTTACGGCAGGTGCTGGTAAATATAGTTGCCAGAAAACCCAAGTCTGTCTCGCTTCAGACACCGATACGCGACGTTATTATGATTATGACCGGAAACCATATTGATATGGTGCCCGTTCTCGATGACGATGATTTGGTTGGTGTCATCACAACTACCGACCTGATGAAACTCTTCTTCAGACTCGATAAAGTGATACGCGAGCTATGCCCGGAATTGAAAAAAAAAGCGTTACCTGTTGATATGTCTTCTGAAAGCTCAGCTAAGGCCAAAATTTTGTCCTCATGGTTTTTTCGAGCAGTTCAAGAGATTATGACCGAACAGTTGATTTGCCTGGAGCCTCAGAACGACTTAGCCAGAGCGATCGAAGTCATGCAGACCGAAGAAATCAGACATGTCCCAATAATGGATGAGCGGGACAAATTTGTGGGCCTGGTCTCCGATAGAGACATTCTGCGGGATCTTCCCTATGCCGGCAGACGACCACCGTCACCGCCAAAGAGATTTAGAGAGCACCTGTTTGCAACCAGCTCGCAGACAAAAAGTCCCCTGCATCCCCTCGAGAGCGTTATGGTTATAGTGCAGAAGGTGTTGCGTATTTCGCCCGGCTGCAGCGTATGTGAGGCTGCGGAAATCCTCTACAGGAAGAAGATAAGCTGCCTTCCTGTGGTTGATGAGCAAGAAAAGCTTCGGGGAATAGTTACTGTTACCGACCTGATGCGAGCATTGCTTGCCGCCTATGAGCCGGCCGAGAATGCCGCCCTAATCACAAGCCAAAGCACCATCTGTTGACTTTCAGTTTTATTTGATAACTCTGCCCACCACACTTTACGAGATATGAATTGCGAGATACGCTTCGCGAGACCTGTTTTGAATTAGCCGTGGCCCTGAGCGAAGCCGAAGGATACGAATTTTGTGATACGAGATATGTGATTTTCAGAGCCGTGCTTGCAAGTAAGCGGTAATAACAAACAGCCCTAAACGTTAGTCTGACCTCCTCAAAAATTTTTGGTAAAATGGGCTTTAGCCTATGTGGTTTGGTTAATTTTTCAAATGTTTGATTGGCGGGTTAGCGTGTATTAGAGGCAATAAAGAGTTAGAGGGCTATGGCAGTGTTAATTGCTCGACGCTTTGCTTCCTCTCGTTAAGGCGCTGGGTGAAAAGTGCTATCAACTGCCTCATCTCGTTGTCAAGCTGTTTGCCGATGCTCCGGCTGATAGGGAAGAAAAGATTATCGTATTCCTTGACCCTTTTGGCCATATACCTTTCCAGAACATCCATCATGCTTCCCTTTTTATCGACGAATCCTCGCAGCAGGCCCATCGTGCCCAGCCGGTCCAGTCCGTCGGCATCGTAGATTATCTTCTCTTCGGTCGTCTGTGGCCGAACATGAGAGGTGGCCGTGTGGCGAACTATGACTTTTGTTATTTTTGTGATTTGCTTATTCGTCAGAGGCAGTGATTCCAAAAGCTCCTCAGCTATCGCACCGCCGGCTAAGCCGTGCATCGTATCGGATATGGCCCTTCCAATGTCGTGCAGAAGGGCGCCGCAGATGACCACCACGGGGTCGGCCTGCTCCTCGATGTGGTTTGCTATTTCTATTGCGTATTCGACAACCTGCAGGACGTGAGAATAATCATGGCTGCCGAGGACGGCATGTTTTTCCTTAACAAAAGATTCAAGCTCCGTAAGCCATTGTCTTTCTTCATCAGTCAAGGCCCTGCTGAACATATCATTTCTCCTGAAAATTAAACCTTTCGTTTTCAGGATTAGTGTAGCCTAAATGGCATAGGTCGTCAAAACAAAAAGCTGGTTGTAGTTGACCGCTCGGCAAAACCATGGACCTTTACATTTTGAAATACTAAAAAAGTCCTTGTCCTTTACACCTGAAGTACTATATTATCAGGTTTTTTGAAGTTGTTTTTAACGAGGAATTACAAAACAATCTGTTTGGAGACTGAAAAGTGGCTGATACCGGCGACATTCGTAATATCGTTCTTTTAGGGCACGGCGGAAGCGGCAAAACCTCCCTCGCAGAGGCTATGCTCCACAGCGCAGGCGCAACGAACCGGCTCGGAAGCGTTGACGACAAAACGAGCATCTGCGACTACTACGATGAGGAAAAAGAACATCAGCATTCCATCCAATCGGCGCTGGTCCACATCAAGCACGCCGGCAAACTTATAAACATTATTGACACCCCGGGCTATCCTGATTTTATCGGCCCGGCTATCAAAGCGATACCCGCCGCAGAGACAGCGGTCATCGTTATTAGCGCGCCGGCCGGCATAGAAACAAACACCCGCAAAATGTTCGAATTAGCTGCAGAAGCTAACATGCCCCGTCTTATCGTCATAAATAAGATGGACGCCGAAAATGTTGCTTTCCCTGAGCTGATAAAAGGTATTCAGGAAACTTTCGGCTCGCAATGCCGTTGTGCTAATCTACCCGCTGCAGACAAAGCATCCATTATCAACTGCATCGAGAACGAAACCGGCGACTCACCGCTGATGGATGTCGCCAAGGCCCATACCGAGCTTATCGAAAGCGTCATTGAGGCTGATGATGACCTAATGGAAAGCTACCTCGGCGGAGAAGAAATAACTACTGAAAAAATAGCTTCGGTATTCGTAGAGGCCCTCAAAGCCGGCACGCTTATCCCGATACTTTTCACCGATGCCCGCAGAGAAACCGGCGTACAAGAGCTCCTGGATATTGTCGTAAAATACACACCGTCACCTCGCCAGGTAAAGCCCATTCAGCTCAAAGACGGCGACAGCTTAATGGAGCTCGCAGCCGACCCTGCCGGCCCATTGGCCGGATTGGTCTTTCGTGTCAGCTTCGACCCACGCTCAAATATGAAGTACTCCTCAATCCGCATCTTCAGCGGCACCATTACCTCAGAGACTAATCTCTTGCGCAACGACGAAAAGAAGGGCATTCGGCCGGGACATACCTTAAAATCTCAGGGCGGCGAAAATAAAGAAATCAATGCCGGCGTGGCCGGTGACATCATAACTTTAGCAAAAGTTGAGGAGCTGAAAATCGGCGACCTCATACACGATGGCAAAGCGGCCGGTAAATTCCAACAGCTTCCTGTGCCCGAACCAATGTTTTCTTTAGCACTCGAACCGGCCACAAGAGGAGACGAACAGAAAATCAGCTCTGCACTTGACAGATTGTGTGAAGAAGACCCCTGCTTTAAGATCAGCAGAGATATGCAGACAAAGGAGCTCGTTGCCAGCGGCCTGGGCGATTTGCATTTGCGGATAATGCTCGAGAAAATGAAAAACCGCTACAAGATGTCGATAACAACAAAGGAGCCGAAAATTCCTTACCGCGAGACAATCACCGCTAAAGCCGAGGGTCATTACCGCCATAAGAAGCAGACCGGCGGAGCGGGACAATTCGGCGAAGTCTATCTTCGCATTGAGCCGGCCGAACGCAATTCCGACCCGCCCTTGCAGTTTAGCTGGGATATTTTCGGTGCTTCAATTCCCGGCCAATATGAACCCGCGGTCGCTAAGGGTATTAATGAGGTAATGCAAAATGGCGTCGTAGCGAGTTTCCCCATGCAGGACATTTCAGTTTCCGTTTATGACGGAAAACACCATCCTGTCGATTCGAAGGAAGTGGCCTTCCGAGCAGCGGGCAAGGGTGCATTTACCGACGCCGTTCAAAAAGCCAAACCCGTTTTACTTGAGCCGATAGTAAATATTGAAGTTACAATCCCCGCCGAAAATATGGGCGATATCGCCGGCGACCTCGCCTCCAAACGTGGGAGGGTCATTGGCCAGGAAATGTTGGCCGGCAATTTCATTATCATTAAAGCCCAGGTGCCGTTGGCGGAAGTTACGCAGTATAACAGCCAGCTCAAAAGCGTTACCGGCGGACGCGGCAGCTACTCGATGTCACTGAGCCATTATGAAATAGTCCCGCCAAACGTCCAGCAGCAAATCATCGCCCAATACGCAAAGAAAAAAGACTCCGAATAGTTATCTGTTCAACGAAAATCCTCTTACGGCCTCTGCACAAAATTAGCGGTATGTATTTAGCCAGGGAAAAACCATCCCCAAAGCCTTCGGCTTTGAGGCTGCCACCCAATAAAATTATTAAAGAATGTGTGGCAGCCTCAAGC
>JBAQFY010000058.1:0-6516 GCA_049287505.1 Sedimentisphaerales bacterium
CCTTCACGCACTGCGTTGCTAATCAGATAATTGACGAATTTAATGACGGGCGATTGGCCTGCCATTTTTTCCAGGTCTTCGGAATTCTCCTGCTGGTCCTGAACGACCTCAACATCCGCCATATCATCCATGATATCATCAATGTTGTAATCGACTTTTTTATCACCGAAGGTAGCGCAGACTTTATCTATATCTTTGTCCAGACACACGACTGTCTTAACATTCATCTGAGTTTGTCTTTTTACATCTTCTATAATAAAGAGGTCGGCGGGACGGCTTGTTGCTACGACGAGGCTTTTACCGTGTATCGCTATGGGCATAATGTGGTTACTTCTTATATACACAAGCTCAAGTTTATCAAACGCCTCTCTGTCAACCTGTTCCGGCTCAACCTGACGAAACTCGAATCCGTACAAGCTCGCCTGTGCCTTTGAAATTTCGGGCTCATCAGCTAATTTCAGCTCAGCGATTATTTGACAGACGTCGCAATCTGCTCTTTTTTTCTGTATTCCTCTTATCTTCGAAAGCTGTTTAGCGGTGACTTTTCCCATTTCACAGAGGACATCTGCCACGTCCCGAACATGAGCGGTGCTATCCTGCTCTGGGCAATACAGTTGTGACAAACCGCTGATTTCCTCAGCGCAGCCGTTATCTGAATAATTGCTGATGCAGTTTTCGCCGGACCGTTTGTCTTTAAGTCGAAATCCAAAAAGCCGTGCCATAATTCTGACAATCCTCCGGATTTAATCTATGCTGGTAAGACACTCTCCTTTCAGGGAATCAACGACAGAATATTCAAAACCAATACCCTGTAATCCCACTGCTAACGAGCTTACAAAACCCTCCATAGAAAGCCATCAAGTAAAATATAAGTAATAATTCCCAGCCAATCAAATCGGCTCAGAGCAGAAAAAAGGCACTTTTTCCACGTCCGATAGTACCGCACCAATTGAGCATAGGCTCACGCCTAATTGGTACGGGATTGCATCGAGCTGTAAGATAAGATTACCGAACCAAAATGATTATCGGGGTTATCCGAGATGCACTTTACCGAGAACCCGTATGCCATCCGTAAAAAATTAGACAAATTCAGCTCACAGCTCAAACCGGTCAGTTTAAGCTAATTTACTTTGCTAATCTTCTCTCTCTTTTCCTGTCTGAATAGTAATTCCACAGTAATTCGTTGTCAACAGGAGAAACTAACAGACTCTTTTGGGCAAACAGTACCCGAAATTCGGTGGCTTCATAGAAACCAAGCTAAAAAAATAGCTGAAAGGAAGGCAGAATTTGGGGCTGTAAGTGGGAGTGCTAATTAAAAAGCCCCTGCTTTTAGCAACAAGCGAGATTTAAGAAGTGAGCAGGGGCATTGTCAAAATGACAATATGATTATAGACCTTTTTGTTGGTGAGGTCAAGAGCGTTTTGCAGAAATTATAATACCCCCCAAGACGAGTTTGCTGTGGCCTGTGAAGTATGGCTTAACAGTGTTGTGGAGTTGGGCAGCAAACAGTAAACACAAGCCTCTTGCATTGAAGAATCCTCCAAATCGGGGAACGTTCGCACTGTATAACGCGCCAATTCTTTAAGATATTTCTTCGGAAATCCACGCTCCGGGGGATCACCAATTAGAATCAACCGTTCCTGTGTAACCCAGTTGAGAAGCCAGTTGGCATCGCTATCTCTTCCGGAATAGAAGGCGTCGCCGGCCAATAACACGTTCCAATTTTGTTCTTCGCGCCCTGCAATATTCTCCTGTTTGGCCGTGATTACAACGCCGTTCAGCTGCGCGTTCAGCTCGATTGCCCGGATAGCAATAGGGTCGATATCTGTAGCGGTGACCGTTGCAGCTCCCCCCTTCGCGGCAGCAATGGCTCCTATCCCTGAACCGGCACCGAAGTCGAGGATGTGTTTTCGCCGGACAACCTCGGGATTATCCAGTATGAAGCGGGCCAGAGCTTGTCCGCTTGCCCACGCGAAAGCCCAATAGGGACGCGGCCCTTCCCAGTCGAACAAATGAGGTTTTCCTCGCCGGATAGGAGACCTCTCCGTTAAAGGTGCATTTTCCTTGAGAAGCCGAAGACTTAACTCCGGGCACAAAGCAGGGCGACCGATAAAAGTATTTGCTTCTATAATTGACACATACTCGTGATATCTTGCGTTTTTCATATTGTTATATTAAGTCTTTAGCATCTCATTTGCAAGAACAGGGCCGTGAGCATTCCGCTCGCGGTCTTTTTGCTTTTTGGTTCTTATCGACTCCGTAGCTTAGGCAGGCTCAGGATTTTCTGTAGGACTGCTGTGATAGGTTTTTTAACGTTCTAAAATGGCCAAACTCAAGCCGAAGGACATCTGATGTAGGGTCGATACAAAGCCGGCGATTCTACGAGCGCAAAAAAAGGAGACAACGGCGATTTGTTTTTCAGCTTTTCTTCACCCTGTCTCCATATTGCATAGTGCCTTCATTTGCATTACCTTGGAAAATGCGTTACGGCGAAAGTCGCCTTACTTGCACTTACAATACTATAAGTATACAAAATATCTACTGTTCTGTCAAGGAAATTCAGTCATATAGTGGGTTTTCCTAAGCGTACATTTAAAAGAGTCAAAACGGCTTTACAGGCCGCCACCATTTTCTTCCCAGGTCTCTCTCTTAACCACCCAGATGCCAGGTTTGTAGGGTCTGAGCTCGGCGTGCTCAGGTATCCATAGTTTGGTCTTATGCCAGCTTTCCACATGGCCGTCATAAAAGGCGAGATTGGCAGACTCATTATGGCGATACATGGTGGGGCCCCCACATCCCGCCGCCTTGTAGTCATTGACAGTGCCCTCCTGGCCCAATACGTCCCAGCCGTCGATGTAATTGGCTCCCCGCCACTTACTCCACCAGTCGTGCGCTTCGTTGAAGTGCAGTTTCTGTGCCGGCTGTTTGACGGAAGACATCTTGTAAGCCAACATGGTCAGGTTCATGGTGGCAGTCCATGAGGGCTGACCTACCGAGGGATACCAGTCTTCGATATTGAAGCCGTAGCTGACAAGGGTCCCCCCTTCGTTGCCCTGTTCGATGTCATAGGCGTGCAACCAGGCTTTCTGTCTATCACTGGGGCACTTGTATTTTTTGGGGGTTTGATAAAGGGATAGGTCCGGGACCTCTTCAGCTCCCTCGTAGCCGATGTATTTCCGGAAATCGGGATTGGCTGTCCATACAGAAGCCCCTTGGTTGGTGGAATAACGGCAAGGCACGCCCCAGTCATCAAAATTGGTTGCGTATAGTTGGTTGGCCAGGGCTATACTATGGAGATTGTTTGAGCATACCATCTTGCGCCCCTGGTCCCGGGCCAAGTTCAATGCCGGCATTAGAATGGCCATCAGAACAGCAATGACGGCAATCACAACGAGGAGTTCGATTAGTGTGAATGCTCTTGATTTGCTCATGGCCTTTCTCCTTATATGGTTTATTACTTTATCCTACACCGCATTGGTATTTAAGTCAACTGGAAAATCTGAGGGACAAGAATAAAGCCGCTGCTTTCTGAATGAGGAGATATAATGGAGCTGGGACATTGTCCAAATGACAGCGTTATTATAGACCTTTTTATTTGCGAGGTGAAGGGCGTTTTGCAAAAAAGAATACTCCTCAAGACAAGTTCGCTGTTTAAATGGCCTCTAAGGCGATTTAATTTGATAGCTGAGGGGGTATATAAGATTCGGCGAACTGTCTTAGGTGATGAAAAAAGAGCTGCAAGTACGCTAAAAAACCCCAAAGTACCCCACGTTCTGTGCCGATAAAATTGTCAGTGTACGAAATGATAACAAAAAGCATAACTATACAAGGGCTGCACATTTTCTCTTTGGCACTTACACCAATTGAGCGGTGGGAAGGTGCCAGGCGTCCGTTTAACACTGACTCCGCAGCCAAGTCTTGGTTAACAATATTCGTAGTGGTTGTTCTAATCATATCGGTCATACTACTGTTCTGGGTAAGCGCCAAGTACAGACAATTCCGCCAGATTAACAGTCGCCAACGAAAAGCTACGGCAATTGGAAATAAGAGGATTGGCCAGTGAGAAATAGAGTTTTGTTCGTGTGTGTGTTGGTCCTTTGGCTTTGTGGAGTAGGTTGCCAAGGGCCTTCAAAGAAGCCGGTCGTGGTGGGCAAGCCTATGGAGGTCCCGCCCAGCCGGATTTTTACGTTGTTTTGGCAACAGTTAGTTTCGCTGGACTGGCACAGTTCGAACCGCACCGGTGCTCGTGTGATGGACAAAAGGGTTTTTTTATTTAGTCAGGTCGTTGAATTCGACATCTATTTTCCGAGCAATAGTCCCGGCAGTCGGTCGCTGGACTTCGTCTCCAGCGGCGAGGGAGGAAAAGGCACCTTAGTGGGAACTGATATACGCGGTTATGAGACATTTGCCCTGAAGTTGACTCTGGTTTCCATCAACGGACAAAGCGACCCGGAGTTGAAGCAAAAGCTCGTGGCCGGTGCGGTGCTCGGTCCGACCGGCAGGCGCCAGCTCCGTACCTATGAGCCGGTTATACTGGGCCTGGCAGCATCAGAAAAAACGGTGATTGCAAAAACATCGGTGTCAACGGATAAGATATATGAAATCGGTTTTCATCTCCATATGCTAAATCCACAGGACTGGGACCAGTCGGGGAGTATGGTGAGACTTCGGATAGAACCAGTCGAAGAACCGGTCGAAGAACCGGTCGAAGAACCGGTCGAAGAGCCAGTCGAAGAGCCGGTCAAAGATGGCGAAGTGGACAGTGCCCCGGCAACGGCACCCATCGATGTCGCGCCGAATCTCCTACCTGTGGCAGAACCTCATTCGGCAACTACAACCGAGGATACGCCCGTGGAGATTAGATTGATAGGCAGTGACCCGGATTCAGACCCGCTGGCCTACAGTATGGTAACCTATCCATCCCACGGGAGCTTGAGTGGGACAGCGCCAAACCTGACCTATACGCCCAACACAAATTTCAACGGCTCGGACAGCTTCACCTTTAAGGTCAACGACGGCGCAGCGGACAGTGCTCCTGCAGACGTGTCAATCACGGTCTCCTCGGTCAACGACCCGCCGGTGGCAAATGATGACACTGCAACGACCCAGGAGGACACGCCGGTAAAGATTGATGTGCTGGCGAACGACACTGACGTGGACAATGTGGGCAGATATCTATACCTTGACATGTTGTCGGTAACCGCTGTCAGCCAGGGCACAAATGGCTCGGTCACTATCAACCCAGATGGCACGCTGACCTATAGCCCCAACGCGAACTTCTACGGCAGCGATACATTCACCTACACTGTTAGCGACAACAAAGGCTTAACTGATACCGCCAGGGTGAATGTTACGGTCAACATGGTCAACGATGCCCCCGTCATCACTTCAGCACCTGTAACCACAACTATAGTCGGTGCGTTATATACATACGATGTTGACTCCGCAGACCCGGATGTTGGAGATACGCTGACTTACTCCTTAACCACCAAACCTGAGGATATGACCATAAATTCTGCTACCGGGTTGATACAATGGAAACCGACCCAGGTAGGGGATAATAAGGTAGTGGTCGAGGTCGCCGACAGCAATAGCACCCCGGCCTTAGATACCCAATCATTTACTATTACGGTAAATCCACCTCCGCCCAAGACAGCAAAATTAACCGTACTGGATGGCTACAACCAAAGAACCAGAAAAACATTATCGGCAGACGGAAAGACCAGCCTTGTCCAATCCAGCGATAACAACCGGTGGGAAACCAGCTTCGGCTCATACGTATCCTTGGATTTTTCAGACTTATCTATCCAGGCGGATGCTCGAATAAAGTCAGTCGTTGTTTTTGTCGAGCACTTCGAGGAAGAACGGTTCACCCAGGGAAAATTAGAATGGGCTATAGGCACAGGCTGGCCGACCAAGCCGGTCGTTTGGGCATCAATAAACGCTCCGGTGCATGAAGAAGAACACCACGAGGCTGTTGACTCATGGGATGTTACAGGCGTCACAGATACTCGCGAAAAGATAAATTCACTCCAATTACAAATTAAAAATAATGACGCCGTTGCCAAAAGAAATACGTTGACAGATTATATCTATGTGCTCGTTGAGTGGGACTAATACTATTCTGCGATAATACCCTGCAGCACAACAGTTTACATTCATTCCTTCTAAAATTGGCCCATTCCCTTCGATTACACTCAGGGTAAACTCAATGCGCTCAGGACAGGCTTTGATTGGGTTTGAATTGGGTTTGTTTTTTGGGCTGTGGAAACATCGTTTTTTCTGTAATCCTTTGTTACAAATAAGTTTGCGTTCATTTTTGGCCTTTCGGGGAATTGGGTTTGTTTATTCGGACTACGAAAGTGTCGTTTTTTCTGTAATCCTTTGTTATAAATGAGTTTACATTCATTTGGGCTTTTCGGAAATTGGGTTTGAATTGGGTTTGTTTTCACTAATTGTCCAATTCAGTTTATTTTCATAAGCCATTTGTGAAAAAATACTTACATTCATTTGCAA
>JBAQFY010000059.1:0-34210 GCA_049287505.1 Sedimentisphaerales bacterium
TCATCATACTGTATCTTAGTCGTTTTTTCTTTACCCTTGTAGAATTTCCGATACAGTGAAGCTCCCAGTTTGTAATTGACAGAACCATCACTTGGATGTTCCATAAGGTCAGGAGCCACACATGCAAAAATCTCTGCCCATGTTACTGCCACCGTCTTCGTCTCATTGTAGCTTCTATTCCCAGAAAGTGTAGAGAACTCCAAGGTGACGTTGTAACATTCATCCAATGATGCCAAGTCCAGTTGTTCCTCGGGAATAATTTTTGATTCCAACTCGGATATAACTCCCCTGAGTTGCTCGTTTTCCTTCCTGAGATCGTTGAGATCAGTAAGCAGTTCGTCATTGGCGACTTTGCTTGCTCTGACCCATCCGACAGCGGGGTAGAGTTTAATTGTCTTGGAGAGACTCAACGCTACAAGTCCAGGAAGCTCAGCCGCAGAACGCCAGAATTTAACAAGACGACTTTCTGAGACCCTCGCACGAAACGCGTCAAGCTTCTCGCGCAGCATAGGATCAATATCAGACTTGCCAACGGGAATATCGTCCGGTGATTCATGTACGAAAGCGAGCACTTTGAGGCCTTTTGACATCGCGTAGTCATATTCTTGTTCCGTGTAGCTAATACCTTCAGGTGTGAGCGAGCCGTAGCGTCCACCAATGATAAGGATATAATAGTCGCAATCATCGATAATGCGTTTGATGAATTCCCACTGCTCTTCATCTGCTGCCGGGAATAGTTCCATCCCAGCTGGGGTGCAGTCCATTTCCATAAGCGTCTGAATAACCTTCTGACGTTCTTGTTGAAGATCTGCGTAAGTAGAACTCACAAAGACTTGGTATCGCTTATCCATCTTTCATAAATCCAAAAATACTTATAAACTATATATAGAACGAGAAACAGTTTCATATCTCTTATTTAACGGCACTCTTCAAGATGTCCGCCTCACGACTTTAGGCCCCGGTTAGATAACGCCTTGCTACTCCGGTCAGATAAAGCTTCGCAATCTAACGGAGTGAATCTAACGGGGCAAGGACAGAAAATAACAGAAAAGAATTGAAAAGGCAAAGGGTTTTTTGGGTTAATTGGTTAATTAGTGAATGGTTACTTAGGTTATCAGATGAACCCCCTTAGAGTATAAAGCACTCTAACCAAGGGGGCAGGCAACCCCCGGCAGTGCCGGGGGCTAACAATTTGGAGTGGTTCGGGTAAGGGCGGTTACCTGCGGCACAGGTTGCGAACCGACCTACATTCGGATGTAAGCAACCCCCTGCGGTGCAGGGGGCAAAAAAATTCGGGTCACCGGCAGGCAGGGTGAAAAAAAACAGTAGAAATGAGCCGAATATCAGGTATAATATAAACCACGTCCACTGCATCGCTAACTTGGTTTGTTTTTTTTATTAACTATCAACATTTATCAAGTGATATAAGGTAGTCTATGAAAGTTGATTATCTGAAAGAAAAGAAAGAATTGATTTCATTTGTTCTGCTTGGCGTTTCAGCGCTTTTGGCGGTTCTGATCTTGGTTAAGATTACAGGCTTTTTTACAACCTCAGCCAAGGCAGAGGGCTTAGTTAAGAGGGCTGTTGTGCAAAATAACACGGATGCCAAGGATATGGACAAGTATTTTGCCAAATATAAGGTGCTTGCTGACGCGCTAAAAAAGAACAATTTGTTTGCACCGCCTCCGCCGAAGCAGCACCCCGTAAAGGAAGTGCTGGGTATATTGGGTAATGAGGTGCTGATAAAAGACAAGTGGTACAAAGTCGGTGACATGGTTGGAGACGCAAAAATTGCCGCAATCGGACCAACTGAGGTCAAGATCGAATGGGACGGCAAGGAAAAAGCGTTTGCGCCTATCAATTCAGAAGATTCCTCACAGCCGGGTGGCCCGAAGGCTCCAAGAGCAGCAGCCGAGGGAGGTAAGGCTGGAGGAGGACATGCCCAGATGGTTGCAGTTGGAGCCCAGACAAGAAGCTATGGAGGCACAGGGGCCTTCGAAAATTTATCTGAGAAAGAAAGAGCTAAATTACAACTAAAAGCGGAACAAAAACAAAGATTACCAACCGAAAAGGAGAAATCCAAAAAGCTCTTGAAAAGCGATACAGAAAATATAAAAGCCAAGCAAAAAAAAGATATGCCACAAAAGACAAAAATAAACGGTGACAGCAAATCCAAGAAGGAAGGTACCCCAGGAAATATAAAGAAATTGCCAGCGAAATAATCAAGCACTAATAACAACGTAAGCTTAACTAAAAAAAATCTCAATTGACATTTCAAAATCCGGAAGGCACAATGTGTTGCATATCCGGCGATTGGCATCTGGTCCCTTTTGAACTGTGTAGAACAAGGAGAAGAAAATGCAGAGCGCATTATTAAAGACTATTCTCAGTTTGGCGAGCATTGTAACAATAGTGGGCTGTGGGCCCGGGGGGAATCTGACCGTCGTTGAAAAGCGGCAGGCCGTGATGGATATGGAAAACGAAACCCTTGAAAGATTATACAGAGAAGCCCCTGCGACCAAAGAGAGGATTGCGAAAGCCGCCGGGTACGGTACCTTCAGTAACGCCAACGTCAATTTGATTATCGCGAGTGCCGGAGGTGGTTATGGCGTGGTTGTTGATAATGCGACCGGAAAACGTACCTATATGAAGATGGCATTAGGTGGTGTCGGTCTCGGATTGGGTGTAAAAGACTACCGTGTCGTTATGATATTCAGGAACAAGACCACGCTCGATAATTTTGTTCGGAGCGGCTGGGATTTCGGCGCTCACGCAGACGCCGCGGCAAAAGCCGGGAAAACGGGAGGCGAGCTGAGCGGAGAGGGAGATATCATCTCCGGGATAGAAGTATATTCGATGACAGAGTCCGGTTTGGCCTTACAGGCGACTGTGGCTGGTACTAAATACTGGAAAGATGATGAACTCAACTGACAGTGGTTGGTCGATTGGCAAACAGGTCAAACGAAGTACGAGCTCAAGGCTCTAACTACAGGAGCGGCTATCTATGCGGACGGACGGCTGTATTGTCTCGACGAGAGCGGTACTGTGGCCCTGCTGAAACCGGGGAACGAAGGTTTGGATATCGTCGGCCGCTTTCGCTTGTTGACCGAGCGCGTTCGCGATGCCTGGGCGCATCCGGTCGTGCACGATGGCCGGCTCTACCTCCGCTATCATGACACGCTCTGGTGTTATGACGTGAAGAAACGCTGATAGTGAGGAGAAACAAGCCCCGTTGGAAATCCTATATCGGGCAAAACCGGTGCTGCGAACAAGTCTTACCAAAAAGGGAAAATTTTTAACGGGGCAAGCTTGAGTTTTCAGGACAAACGTGATATTCTATTGTAAACGAAGCTCAGCGGCGTAGCTGGGCAGGGACATGTGGGAAATATCAGTTTACACTCCTTGAGAACGGAGGTATTAAAACTGTTATCCCTAAGTCAATGAAGTACAGGAAAAAGGTTTGAACAGTATTTCTATCAGGAGGAATACGAAATGAGGATGCTAACATCTCACAAGGCAGTCTGGTTTCTTGCTCTTATAGTTTTGCTGATGCCCTTAGCGCAGTTACAGGCTGGACAAGCAAAGAGAGAGATTGCAGGAGACTGGCAGGTCAAGGTCGATTTCGATGGAAGACAAATGGAATCTATTCTGTCGTTTTCCAGAGACGAGGAGGGTAACCGAATCGGTCGTTGGGTCAGTTTCTGGGGACTTAGCGAGCTGAAAGAAGTTAAGTATGAAGATGGTCAGCTCAGCTTCGTCTGGGTCAGTCGGAATCGTGAGGGTCAGTCCACCACTTCAAGGTTCATAGGAACAATCGCGGATGGAAAACTCTACGGAACCCTATCAAGCGACAGAGGCAAGTATAAGCTCGAGGGCAAGCGTGGTCAACGAATACCCAGAGCTGCCGGGAGCTGGGAAATGAAGCTCAAGATGGGTGAGCAGGAATTCACCGCGATGCTCGTCGTCAAGGCGGACGAGGAGGGAAAACTCACCGCGGATTGGCAAAGCCAATGGGGTGAGCATGAGATTACGGACGTGAAGTTTGAAGACGGCAATCTGACATTCAAGCGGAAAAGCAAAATTCAGGATAAGCAATGGGAATCGACCTTCGAGGGAACGGTCAAGGGGCATACACTATCCGGCATAATCAAGTCCGAGAGGGGTGATATTACAGTAGAAGGGAAACGTGTTGGTGCTGCTCTGATTGGCCAGTGGGAGCTTGAAATCACATCGGACTCCGGCAATCGGAAACAACTGCTGAGAGTTAATCCCGATTTGAGCGCCATGTACGGGCCAATCGCCATTAAGAAGGTCGAACTTAATAATGACGAGGTGGCGTTTAAGACAGTCCGTGAGTTCGGTGAACGAAAAATAGAAATTAGCTTCATGGGCCGACTGGACGGCAGGAATCTTACCGGGGAGCTGACGAGTTCCAGAGGCAGCCAACAGGTAACAGGCCAGAAAATACGTCGGGCGCCAGCCAAGCAGACTTTTCGGGAGCCGGATGTTATTTTTGTCCCCACGCCGCAGGTGGCGGTAGATAAGATGCTCGAACTGGCGGAGGTCAAAAAGGATGATTTGGTTTATGACCTTGGCTGCGGTGACGGGCGGATTGTAGTTACGGCGGCCAAGAGATATGGATGTAAGGCTGTCGGCTTTGACATAGACCCAAGGCGCGTGAAAGAGTCGCTGGAAAATGTGCAAAAGAACAATGTCGGACATCTGGTTCGAATTGAGCAGAGGGATATTTTTACTTTGGACCTCAGCAAGGCAAACGTAATCACGCTCTACTTGCTTCCGGAGCTGAATGTGAAACTAATCCCACAGTTGGAGAAACTCAAGCCCGGTTCGCGAATTGTCTCACACGACTTCGATATGAGGGGAGTAAAGCCTGACAAGGTCGTTAAGGTTACTTCTGATAATGAGTATAATGAGCACACTATTTATCTCTGGACCACTCCATTAAAGAAAGAAGGTGCAGCAGAACCTGGGCGATAGTGCTGATAAGAGACTATGTAGCGTTTTTCAAGCGATTCTAACGGTATTGGTGTGATATGAATGAAAGAAGAGGATTCACCCCGTTAGTCCTAAGGACTCCTTTCGGAGAAGCAAGACGTTGTTTTTTAACGGGATTTACCTTAATCGAACTCTTGGTTGTGATTGCGATTATTGCCCTTTTACTTGGCATTCTCATGCCGGCACTAACTGCTGTCCGGGAACAGAGCCGGCGAACTGTCTGCGGCCAAAATGAGAAAAACACGGGTCTGGGCTTGTTTGTGTACGCCAACGACAACGATGGCAAATTGCCGCTCAACGAGGTCGATAGATGGTTATTTGATGTTTCATACTGGACGACAGATATTGTTCTGAGGACCGGTGCCTTCGACCGTCATATTTTCTACTGTCCATCATGGCGCCAGAGAGACAATATTATCTATTGGCGTTACGGAGAGAATCTTCCGGCCGGGACGCCGGAGAGCTACCCTCAGCCAGAGCCACAGAGTGAATCGACCCGCAAAGACTATCATAGGATTATGGGATACTTCTGGTTTATTGATACGGTCAGAGGCAGAGAAAACCCGCCTATGAGCCCCGACAACAAGCATAAGGAATGGGTCAGCTCTGTTGTTGCAACGAAGAGGTCTCCCGCAATGGTGGAGCTGATAGCCGACGTAACCGCCAGCAACGGCGCGGACCGGACCCAATCCGACTTCACCAAGGCAACCGGCGG
This sequence comes from Sedimentisphaerales bacterium, assembly GCA_049287505.1. Classification (GTDB taxonomy): domain Bacteria; phylum Planctomycetota; class Phycisphaerae; order Sedimentisphaerales; family Anaerobacaceae; genus NIOZ-UU13. Next base: position 5,732 of record JBAQFY010000059.1, read on the forward strand.
ATGCTGGTCACGCTGGCAAGTCTATGACAGAACGAACCATTTGAGAAGGGGCGCACGGCCGGCGGGGGGAAATATCCTGTTCGTTGACGGGCATGTGCAGTGGCGTGATTTCAATGAAATGGAACATCGCTGGTTCTGGCAGAGTTATGGCAATCCCTGTTTCTGGTGGTAAGGCAAGCTGCTGTGGCGTTTACATTCGGTCTCTTACTGCTCGGCTTGCCCCATAGCATTGTTAGAAACTACCTTATGCTATGGGGCTTGGGTGCGGCGTTGGTGAGGAACCTCCAGAGGCTTAGAATGCACTTCTAAGATCGTATTGCGGTAACAAATTATTCTTTCCGGATTTTCTGCTTGACTTCCTTATCTTAAATGTGTATAATATTTTTATGGAGTGGAGTAGTGTTAAGGAAGGGGAGTATCAAGAAAGATACGTTGCATTTCCTAACACACTTTCTCACGAGGAGATTGTTATATTGGCGCTTGGCCCTGGGCAAGGTATGGGTGCCGGAGCGGTTGGTCATTGCGCTCGAATTGGTAAGCAGGTTACCGGCGCAGCATTAGTATAATTTGTAGGAAGGCTCAGAAGGGGTAAAACGTTGTAAAACGAAGTATAAAAAGGAGCCGAGGGCGGTCTTTGTGAGGAGAAGATATGAAAAAATTTTTTCTCCGACATTTCCCACTTAATATTCTCAGCTACACCGCTGAGCCTCATTTGCGAAAGAGTGTCAAGCCTGTCTCGAAAAGTCAATTTTTCTGGGCGCTTCTCGAAGTTCTTTCCAGCCAGAACGGGCACAAAAATACGAATGCGACTTCTCAAAAATCAAATTGGAGCGGCAAAGATGACTAAAAAGATAGACCCAAACGAACCACTGACCAGACGTGAGCTCGATATCGTTTTTATGAGATACTTTCAGGGCCTATGTAACCCAGAGGTGGCCGAAAGGCTTGGTCTTCAGCTTAATCATATCAAATACAGTCTAAAAAAGCCCAACGTCAAAAAGTATATCCATGAGGAAATTCTGCCTTACATACGAAGGCAGAGAATAGCGAAATTGTTATCGCTGCGTGTTGTCCCAATAATAGCCGTAAATGCATTTATTTTGGGTTGCATCCTGGCGTTTTCATTTTTTGCCATAGTTAGTATAATATTGTTCCTGTAAAACACCCATCAGCTTTCGACTTAAAAGGAACCGCCCGTGTCCCCTCTCACTATAGCTTTTGGGGTTCCTTTTAGTCCGAAAACACTCTTTTTTTATAATGCCATCTCACCCCATTCTGCATTGATTGCGGGCATATGAAGCTGGTTGGGGATACAAAGAAAACAAAGTTGCCGGTAAAGGGTCTTCGTGCCCTGCAGACTTATCCGGCAGGTTTATCGTAGCAAAAAAGCTGCTGTGAACAAATTAAACCACTTACGCTCTTACTGCTCGGCTTCGGTGCGGTTACTCTACTTCTTATTTCTTGTCATCTTTACCGCCCAGCAGCCCGCCAAGTCCTTTGAGAATGCCCTCGGGTTTCTTCAAGGCATCTTTAATCTCCTCAGGAACCTTATCGCCCAGCTTTTCGTCGATTTGTTTTCCGAGCTGACTATCAATCTCGTTGGCGAGTCTTTCTTTCCCTGCCTGGACGAGTGCCTTTTTGAATTCATCCCTCAGACCCTTGACGTCAAATACAAGACGCGGTTCGGTAACAGGCCCGACAACCCGGATTGTCGTTTTGAGCTCTTTGAGAGCATCGAACGCCTGGGAGGTTGTATCGGAGCCTAAACCCAAGATTCCTTTTCCCTGACCTATGGCCTTGAGATTGCTGATGGCAATATCCATGGTCAGGTCAAGGGATTCATTCGTTGCTGTCCCGCTAAATTGACCTGAAGCAATGCCTGATTCGAACATCAGGCCTGCGTTGCTGCTAAGGCCGGTTTGTATTTTTGCCAGGTCTAAGCTGTCAAACTGTCCGGAGAGTTTCGGAACCTGGTCTTCCGAGCTGTAGTCGATTGTTAAGTTTATTGAGGCAGGTGTATCGTGCGATTTCATTTCGAATGTAATTGGCAGCTTGGCGGTCTGTGGAGAGTCGCTCAGATTTGTCAGCAGAATTTTGCTGTTGCCAAAGATTAGTGAAGGTATTAGGACGTTGTCGAGTATAGCTCTTTTAGCTAATATTCGAGGCGAGGTCGGCACGGCAGCTTTGGCCTGAAGATAATCCAGATACTTTTGCGGTATTTGTTTCGGTTGAGTTGCTGTTTTCTTGCCATCGGCCTTCGGCAGCCATTTGCGGAGTTTTTGCAGCTTTTCTTTAAGGTCTGTTGCGTCTTTTATATACGTATCGAGCTTGCTCAAATCGATATTTTCGAGCTTAAAGTCACACGGGTCAAATATAGCAGCCTTTTCCCGGACATCAGGTTCGGCGAGGCTGCCCGGCGTCGAGCGCTTTTGGTTGAATTTGACATTGGAAACCTCCACCTGCTCCATCACCAGTTTGCCCAGAGACAAGCTGTACAAGCTCGCATCAGCAGCCACTTTTTCGAATGAGACTTGATTGTTTTGCGGCTTCTGAGGGTCGGTAACCTGAATTCCCGAGGCCCAGACAGAGCCTGTCAGGGCAGAGATGTTAAGGTCCTCGAGATTTACTTCCGCCCCGTTGGCCCGTGTCATTGTACGGGAGGCATAATCTTTGATGGCGCTGTCTTTGATTAAGGTTGTTGCGACCACTGATGCAACAAGGACCAGAACAGCCAGAGCAACTCCGGCCTTTCGGACGTACTTTGTTTTTGCCGTGAAGAGCGACTTGGCGTCTTTGGTGCGTTTGCCAATCAGCAGCCTATCCAGGATGCGCACCCAGCGATTAGAATACCATTTTTTGAACTTATCAGAGCCTTCTTCGACTTTTAACAACGTCCGTCGAAAACCTATCACGGAGCGGGCCATAAGCAGTCCGGCGATGCCGCCGATAATTGGACCGAGAACAACAGCACCCGCCACTGAGTACCTGTTGAAATCGGTTATTCCTATTACCGGCACGGATTCCAACAAGCCCAACACAAAAGATAGATGAGCTTGCATCCAGGCACCCACATGATACAGGACCGGTGCCGCTGCGAAGCAGAGACTCTTGGCCAATGCCGCTGACAAAAGGAATAGGCCGGTGTGAATATTCAATATTAGCATCACGATTACTATCACTGTGTGAAGGCCGGACCAGCCCGGGACCAGACCAAACCAAAAACCCAGCGTTATTGACAGGAAGATAATGACAGGGGAGACGCCACCTCGGAGTACCGCTAAAAATTTACGTACGGTTTTTGGAAGAATCATATCTGTACACCTTTTTCTTATAAATAATGTACTCAGTTATATGTTCATATCCGACGGGTGATTATACTAAATTAAAAGCAAACGCGACAACTGAAATTACAGCTTTTTTTCGGTTCAGAGCGAACAAGCCTATGTATTTCAAGGTCTATAAGTGGTTTCCGCATTCCCATTTCATACTTATAAAATCACGTTTCTGCTTTCCATCCGGCCTCCATAGAAAAGCCCCTGCAGAAGACAGGTGGATGTAATTCTATGGGATTTTAGGCAGAAAGGGAATATTTAGCTGTATTTTTCCTTGCTTGTCCATTACTGAACCGGTATGACTCACTAAGCCGCCGCGTTCTTGCTGCCAACCGGCTGAGGTACTACTGGAGAGAAAACACTAATTATAGAATTTTAACCCTTACGAAGGAATCAAAGTATGACTGAGTTATTGAAATCAATCGCATCCCCTATTGTTTGGGTTTTGGCCCTTATGTTCCTTAGTTTGATACTTACCAGACGGTTGCCAAAAACACTACGATATAAGCTCGGGAGATGGTCGTTATTTCTGGGGATGTGTATCCTATTTCTCTTTAGCATTGAACCAATATCGAACTTGCTCGTCTATTCTTTGGAGTATCAATACAAGCTGCCTTCCGATGAGATTCTGTCTAACTTAGACGTAGTGGTTATCCTGGGTGGAGGTATGCGTACTTCGGGCGGATTTCGGAAATATCCTGAGGCGAGGGGGGTTACCTACTCTCGTTTGTTTAATGGTATTAGAATCTTTAAGCAAAGTGGTGCAAGAACATTAGTTTTATGTGGTGGTAGTCCGATACAAAGCAACGAAAGTGAAGCCGAAGTTATGGAGGCTTTAGCGTTGGAATTAGGAGTTCAGCAAAGCAAGATTATCACCGAGACAAAATCACGCAATACAATGGAAAATGCTGCTGAGCTTGCAAAATTACTTTCTTCAACAGAAAAAAGGCGAATTGGACTCGTAACTTCAGCTTTGCATATACTACGTTCGGAAAAGGCGTTTAGAAAACAGCTCCCCAACGATACTATTGTGCCTATTCCGGTAAATTATATCTATTCTCCAGACCGGCATAATCTCAGAAGTTTTGTCCCATCCACCGATGTTTTCTTAATGAGTGATTTCGCGATTCACGAATGGATTGGAATAATCTGGTACTTCACGAGGTATTGACATTAGATAGAAGGATGCGGCTTCCTTCCCGCTGCGACGCATCGCGGCGAGCAGATTCGGCCGTGTGACCGACACCCTTGCTGTCCAGCTAACAGCTCCCGCTGTCGGGCCTGTAAAGCACTTTCAACTCTAAGCAGGTGTGCCCTCCCAGGGGCGCGAAAAAGAAAAGCTGTGAGTGATTTTTACTCACAGCCTTAGTTTGCGTAAATCAAATATTTCACAAAGTTACTGCGGACAGTTCTCAAGCCAATCGGCAGTGAAAGCATCCAGGTCTGCAAGGTTAATCACCCCATCGCCGTTAAAATCCTCGCATACCGTGTAGCTTGTCTTCGGGGTGAAGTAGTAATCTTCCGTTTCGCCATACTCGTATCCCGTCTGTGGGCCGGAACCGCCGTTGCCTTTGGTGCCGGGATTACTGCCGCCCGTCCAGGGCTGCTCAGAAAGAGTGAGCCTCATCCATATCTGCTGGGTACCCGCCGCCGGATGATAGGACAGGAACGCCTTTGTGGTGATTTGATGTAATCCGACTGACAGATTGAAAAGATACTGGTTCTGTACGGCCCATTCTGATACGAACCCCTTGGAGCAGGTAAGAGCTGGATTAGTGTTACTATCGTCATCCCAGTCGCCATCACGGTTCCAGTCGCACCAGACATTGACCCAAAGGCTGGTGCCTGGGTTGATAACGTTGACAAAATAGTCAAACGTAGTCCAGCGACAATGTGGCAGATTGAACGGGAAGATGACGCCATCGTCGCCCTGGTCATTGTCCGGCGAGTTGACTTGGGGCCTAATGTTGTTAGTAACATCCTGGTCCGAGCCCATATCAGCTTCGGCTTCATTAGTAATAGTGCTGCCTAAGTAAGCGACTGATAGAGGATTCAAGTGAACCGGCCCATAAGGCCCAAGGCCGCTGGCATCGTTGAAGACGGTGGGATAATTGGCCCGGACTCCCAAAGGTCCTCCCTTGGGATATGCAGCCATAGTCGCACCGGAATTGTTAGTGCTGTCTGGTGCATCACCGAGGTCTAATGCCTTCGTCGGAGGTACTCCCTTAGAACGGATGCTAATCACACCCTTACCAGTCATGGAGTCGAATCCCCCAACCTCAATAAGATACCGGCTGCCGGCGGTTGCGGCAAAGGTAATCTCTGACTGAAAACCACAGAAGTCGTCATTGCATTCGATCAGGTCACTGCGTCTCGGAGGGCAATTAATTCCCTTATAAATGGCGAGCCTTGTGTCGAAGTCTTTGACGTCGTTGAAGTCCTCTAAGTACTCGTAGTCGGGGTAACAGAGGCTGACAGTGACGTTGCCCGTTTTAGTAGCGGTATATTTATACCAGATATTTGGGCTCTCCATGCAGTAGCCGGGGCCATCGAAGGTCGCCAATGTAGTGTCAAAGGGCAGGTACTCTACATCACCGATAGGCCTTGCGTTATAGCAGTTATCGTAATACGGTGTGTCGTCCGAATCATCGAACTCGATCCAGTACCCAATGCTGTTCGAATCTCCGATCTGGATCCAGTAATCACTCACAGCAACATCTGCCGTGATGAGTGGTAACGTCAGCATACAAACCAACAATACCTTTGATTTAAATCTTTTCATATTTTAAGTCCTCCGGAAAACGATTATTTTTCCAATTTTGAAATTCTCTTTCTGTGCACGTCAGACACTCTTTGAGGAAAAAGATTGAACGTTACAAAAAAACACTCTTGCCACTCCTCACTAAGCCTATTCTTTACAAGAAATAAGATACCACATTATTGCCATAAAAACAAGGAAAATCTTTGGATTATCCATTTTTTTGTTTGTTGAAGCACAAATGTAGTAACTTTTTGTAGCAAGCTCCTGCTAAGGTGTTTATCTATTCTTGATATGATTGTGTTTAAATCGCCTCAGAGGCCATTTAAAACGGCGAGCTCGTCCTGAGGTGTCTCCTAAAAAGGCTGAAAAATTTTAAGAAAAAGCCGGTAAATTTGACCTTTTAAGACAGACTTGATATAATATCGACAATCAGGCTAAGTCTCGATGTATGGGGATAGCTGAGCAGGTATATGCATGGTTATACGGGAAATACCTGTATAAACATTTTGCAGGGAGTATGTTGCCATGCTAATTAAAAGAGGGTTTACACTCATCGAGCTTTTGGTAGTGATTTCCATCGTCGCATTATTGATGGCGATCTTGATGCCGGCACTGATGAGAGCAAAGGACCACGGCAAACGCATCGTCTGCAGCAACAACGTCAGAACAATGGGGCTGGCCAATACCATGTATGCTGATGAAGAAGATGGCTGGTATGTTCCAGTCATGGACAGAACACAGGGCGACAATCGCTATTGGCCCGCCAACAAGCTTTTTAGAGACCTGGTGGGTTATAAAGGCATGAAGGGCGGTTCGGGAGACGAATGGCACGCACCCAGGGAGTTTCTTTGTCCAAGCGACGTGGTTTCGATAAAGGAAAGACCCGATTCCCAGTGGGACTCCTGGCTCAGTTACGGCTACAACATTACGGACTGGTACTTTTCAGACTGGTTTGGCATCGGCTATGCCGGACATAGAAACACTACTGTTCCCAATCCTTCCGGAGAGCTCATAATTACAGAAAGTAATGACTGGTGGCTTTGGTGGTGGGGAGCAAATTACAAAGATGGATGGGACGTTCTTGGCCAGGATACAATTACACCTTATAAACAGGTCGGCACTGACGGCCCAACACTGTATCGTCACAGCGAGGGGGTCAACATAGCCTTTTACGATGGGCATGTTGCGTATATGAAAAAAGAAAAGGTTTTCATTAAAGATGCCTGGGATGCCGGTACGCCGGGGATGTGGTCGGTCTTTAAGAGTTACCCGCCAACACAGGCTGAGCAGAGTAAATTGCCAAAACCTTAACAGCATTTTACGAACCCCGCCCCTCGGAGGGGCGGGGCGAACAGCTCTTTTTCTGATTCCGCCTCCAAAATCCGCTATTAGAATATCTGCATCAGAACCTCTAACCCTACCTCAGATACCCTTCGGCCTGAGTTTGGTCATTTTAGGTCTTTCACCCGTCCGCATGCTCTGAAATTCTTCAGGTCTCACCCATGGTTCTCAAGACCAATAGCTCCATCAAACGATGGAGCTGGGTATCTTCGGAAAGTTGGGGGTCTTCATGGACGGCCTGAAGGAGCCGGCCGACAATACCAGCCATTGCCTTTTTCTGGCGTTCGGTCAAATCTCCACTACCGACCACTTTGTGGAGCAGAACAAGCGATTCCTTATAGCGGCCTTCTTTGAAGGCGACGTTGGCTTTAATAACATCTTCTTTGGCTGGCGAACCTTCAAAACTGTCAGCTAACTCGGCTGTTGCATCCGCTTCCGGGTTTTTGCCGCAACCGAGGAGTAGAAAGACCATTCCCAAATGGACCGGCAACAACAGAAAACGGCTTCTGAGCAATCCGTTCAGCCCGGCCTGTCCGGCGCCAGACGGAGTGCCAGACGGAGCGCCGGTCGGGGCCGACTGTCCCTTTAGACCTACCTCTGAGATGGAATGCTTTGATAAAATCGTCATAAGGCACCTAAGCTAAAAGGCTGCATCGAGAGTCATAGTGGTGCTTTCACGGGTTGGTTCGTAGGGAACACTTTTTTTTGTTAGAGGATCGACCAGACCATAGTCACCGCTGTCGCGGTCCCAGTATTTTTTGTAGTCTGCGTGGCCATCAGAAAAAATGAAGTTGCCGCCTTTATTATGGACATTGGCGGTCTGCTCGCGGCGTTCTTTGGTAAACCAGGATGGGTGGTCGCCTTGACTGGCAAACATATGCCATTCCTGATACTGGGTGTACTCCCGCCCTTCCAGAGAGGCCTTAGAACGGTTGTTCGGTTCAGGTTGGACCCAAAGATGATTAGACAGAGACCATCCCTCTTGTATGGCGATGATTCTGCCGGGATTGGGGATAGACGCCACCTGTCGCCCCATCACGACTGAGTTGACCAGATACCCGGTGCAACTGACGCGGGAGGGGGCATAGGCCGGGTTCGGGTTTGGCTTGAGGGCCGGACAGGCGTACACAGGGGTTGTCGCTTCCGGTTCCTCTGCGGACACAAAGGGCCGCAATAGCTTAAGGACATTGTCCTGGGCGGCAGGGCTGGCGTAGTCAAAGACCGCCTGGGTTTTCGGGGGAGTTCTCTCGTACTCATTTTGATACAGCATCAGAGCTATGCCCACTTGGCGCATATTGCTCATACAGGATGCTCTGCGGCCCTGGTCTCTGGCTATATTGAGGGCCGGCATAAGGATACCCATCAGAAGGGCAATAACTGCAATAACTACCAGCAGCTCTATTAACGTAAACCCCCGCCGATTCATAAGCAATCTTTCCTCATGTCATAGGTCGTAATAACATCATTATACGCCTGTTAACCCACGAATCAATAGAAATCCCTTCTGAATGGTGTTAGGTTAATTTCGTTCTGATTTGCTCGTCTTGATTAGTAGAAGACATCTCGCAACTTAAGAATCAGCTTAAAACGGGGAGTAACTACAGGATTTTGATATTGCGCCGGGTTCCCGCAAGGCGGGGTCCCTTATTTTAGCCTTGATTTGAAGGCTTTGAAAGTGCAATATTTCCGTGGGTTCCCGCAAGGCGGGGTCCCGTCATGCTGCTAATAGAGCATTTTTACAAGAGTCTAAAATATTAAAAAGAAATACCCTTCAGTACCGAAGAGTGGAGTGTAATAAATATGGGAGTGAGCATGCTTTCATTTGGCCGGACTCAAAAGTTTAGAATTCTCATATTTCTTATCTGGTGGCTGAGCAGCGTAGCGCCTGCAGTCGCTGAAGACCAAAGGCATGCCGTTCCTATGGAACATCCACGACTGTTTGGTTCGCGCGAGCATTTACAGTATTTAGCGAGAAGCCGCACAGAAGCCTACAAGCGAGTAGTGAGAGTAGCCCGCCAGCTTAATGCCGATGACCATTCAAAAATGATATCGATGGCGTTGGTCTCTACTGTCGAAGAGGATGAAAAGCTTGGTCGCTCTGCGGTCGGTTTGGCGATGAAGTACATCACCGGTCCAATCAAAAAAGGGCATATCCCATTCGGTCATGACCTTGCACGATGTGCGATTGTTTATGATTTGTGCTTTGAGTGCTGGACGGAATATGAGCGGACGAAGTTCCATGAATATATGAACGAAATGGTTGATGCCAATGTTCGCTCTGAAACCCATGTATTTCACAATGGATGGTATGGATACAAGCACTGGGGTATCGGCCTGGCCTGTTACGCCAGCTATTATGAAAATAGCCGTGCACCGGACATTCTTAAAGCTCTGGAGGAGGATTGGGCTGCACGGGCGGCTGTGGCACTTGATTTGGCTGGAGATGGTGGAGGCTGGGCGGAAGGCTACTATATTAACTATTGGCTATACGAGTGGCTGGTCTTTTGCGAGGTTGCCCGCAACTGTGAGGGGATTGACTATTACAGTCAGGCACCGAAATTCTTTAAGAATCGCGCTATTGCCGGCATGTTTGAAACCTATCCGGGGCTGAGCGTTGATAATTCGCACAGGCCAATTCCAATGGGTGATGGAGGGGGCCGTGTATTTGGCGGCGACCGCGACAAGGCCCTCTCGGCCAGACGCATTCTCGTGAACCACTTTCGCGATGACCCGAACCATCAGGCAGTTCACGCCTTCAACGAGCTTACTCCTCACTCGAGCGTAGGAGTATATGCATACAAGGATTTCCTCTGGCGTGATACCACCGTCGGCAAGGGTGATTTGCAGGGCTTTAAGCTCTCACATATCAGTCAGGGACCCGGTTACGTCTATGCTCGCAGCTCCTGGGACGAAGATGCAACTTATTTCTTCTTCAAATGTGGTGACCGATTTACCGCACATCAGCATTTGGATGTGGGGCATTTCCTGATTTATAAATATGAGGAGCTGGCAGGCGACGGCGGCCACTATGACGCGTTCGGCTCGATGCACGATGTCAACTACCATCTGCGAACAATCGCACATAATACAATATTGCTGTATGACCCGTCCGAGTCGTGGCCGAATATACGAGCCGGCTCTGTTTCCGGCAATGACGGAGGACAGTCTCATGCCTGGCCTCATCATAACGGTGCTGTCACCGACCCGGCTGAATGGTGGAAGGGACGTCATCTATATGATATAGCGGATATTGTGGCTTTCGAAGACCAGGGAAATTATTTATATGCAGCCGGTGATTGTACACGGGCCTACTCGAATGAGAAAATGGATTCCTTCACGCGCCAGATTGTTTTTCTCCGGCCGGCCACTTTCGTCATTTTCGACAGAGTGTGTTCCAAAAATGCAGCCTTCAAGAAGACCTGGCTGCTGCAGGCTATGAGGATTCCCGTCCAGACGGATGAATATCTGATAATCACGAACGGAAAAGGTCGGCTGTTCGTCCAGACTCTGCTGCCAAAAAACCAGGAAGTCAGGCTCATCTGCGGTTCAGAGCTTTACAGTTATGGAGGTCGGGACTACCCTCCTGCACGGGATACCGGGCCGGCTCCCCAATGCCGGATTGAGGTATCCCCTTCGGAGCAAAACAAGTCCGATTTTTTCCTGCATGTTTTGACAGCTACCGATAGCAGTACCGACTCTGTGGATAAAGCAACCGTAAATATTATGCCTCGGGAAGTCAGAGTTTCTATCGGCCGGACTACAATCAACTTCACTACATCGGCAATCGGAGGCGGCATTGAACTGTTCGGACATCGCAGGCAATTTCTGAACAAGGTCGTCCCTCAGACAAATGTTTTGTTTGAAGAGTAAAAAAAAACGCATCGTACCATGCCATTTTATAGATACGAACCAGTTTGTTTTTTAAGGGATTTCTAAGTTGACCCCGTTAGAGACGCAACGTGAAACACCCCCGCTCTTGTCTTCGACAAGATACGTGTTTAGCTAAGTGTGGCTTAAATGGCCATCCCCAAGCTTGGACTCCGCTTTGCTGGAGTCCTGCGCTTGAGGCTGCCACACATTCTTTATTTTATTGGGTGGCAGCCTCAAAGCCGAAGGCTTTGGGGATGGTTTTTCTCTGGCTAAACACATACTCGACAAGAGGACGCGAGGGCAAAAAAAAGTCTCTAACGGGGTTGAAGTTTACAAACGCCGGATGTATCTCTAAAGTATCAGCAAACATACTCTATTGGCGCTGCCGCCTGAGCAGTATATAATTCGACAATCGGCCGACCCTCTCGCCTTGCTGTAAGGCAGGGGGGCTAAGAATAAAAATTAAGAAAGGAGTAAATATGATGAGGACAGTTCTGCTAACTATTGTTGTTTGCGGGCTTGCGATTTTGGCTGGATGTGCGACCCAGCAAGCCCCTAAGGGGCAAGCAGCCGAAGAAGGCCAGAAGCTCCAGTACGTGGAAACTGACACCGGTCGGTGGCTTATTCATGATATGAATCGGCCTGCGCCGGCGGTTATCACACCCGGCACGGGGAGCACACCAAATGAGCCGGGGCAAGCCCCTTCTGACGCTATCGTTTTATTCAATGGGACAGATTTATCGGAATGGTCCAATACCAAGGGCGAGCCGTCGAAATGGATTGTAGGGGACGGCTATATGGAGCCCGTCAAAGGCTCTGGCTACATCCAAAGCAAGCGCAAGTTCGGCTCGTGTCAGTTGCACGTTGAGTTTGCCACGCCCTCAACGGTCATAGGAATCAGCCAAGAACGAGGCAACAGCGGAGTGTTTCTAATGGCAAACTATGAGGTTCAGGTTCTTGATTCCTATGAGAACGAGACCTATCCCGACGGCCAGTGTTCTGCGCTGTACGGCAGAGCGGTTCCTCTGGTCAATGCCTGCCGAAAGCCGGGCGAGTGGCAATCGTACGATATCATTTTCCATCGCCCGATTTTCAAAGGTAACAAGGTCGTCAAGAAAGCTACATTCACCGTTTTTCAAAACGGAGTGCTTGTTCACGATAATGTCGAGCTCCAGGGCGGAACCGGCTGGCGAGGCCCACACGCGATATCTGATTATGAGCCGCATGAGGACAAATTGCCTATCATGTTGCAGGACCACGGCAATCCCGTCAGATTCCGCAATGTCTGGATTCGTGAGCTTGCCGACTAAGAACCTGGACCGGAACTTTAGAACGTGAGCAAAATAGAACGATTGGCCCCGTTAGAAATTACATATAGGTTAATAATATGACACAAAAGGAAAAATTTCTAACGGGGCTGGCAAAAGAACATATTGATATTACGCGCCGTTACTTCTTGCGGTTAGGCGCGATAGGGGCTACCACTCTAAGTATTTCTCAACTATGGGCACAGGAGGATGATGGTGAAGCCTCTCGGCTGCTCGGTGAGGCGATTTCAAAACTGGAGTATCTGACACGGGAAGAAAATTTCATCACTTACGGTCGAGGTGAGCCTCCGCCATATAAGTTACCACTTGAAAAACTGCGGGAAGTGGGGCTGGTACGTGAGACCTGGCAGTTAGAGGTTCTGCCGGATCCCGATAGTAACGCTAAAGTGGAGCGGCCGCTCTCCAGAGCACTGGGCACGGCCCTGAACTGGGACGGGCTGATGAAGCTCGCCGAGAAACACACTGTGCGCTTTATGAGCGTGATGTCCTGTACTAATGGGCGCTTTCCGTGCGGAATGGGCTTATGGGAGGGTGTGCCGCTGAGGGAGGTCGTGTGGCTGGCTCGCCCAACCGAGAACGTGCGGCGTGTGTTTTATTATGGCTACCATAACGACGACCCAAAACAGAGATTCCAAAGCTCGCTGCCGATTGACCGGGTGTTGGAAGACCCGCCGGGTGAACATCCGGTAATTCTCTGCTACAAGCTCAACAATCAATGGCTCACAAGTAAGCGGGGCGGCCCGGTTCGGATGCTGGTTCCTGATGCTTACGGCAACAAGTCGGTAAAGTGGCTCCAGCATGTCATACTGACCAATAACCCCCAGGCAAACGATACGTATGCCCTTTGGAATAACGATACCGTAAGTCATATAAAGACGTGCGCACGGTTTATATACACGCCCAAAAAAATCAAAGCGGGACAATCGGTACCGATAACAGGTGTTGCTCAAGTGGGTATGTCCGGCCTGAGCAAGGTCCAGTACTGGCTACATCCGCACGATGCGCCTCTTCCAAAGGATGACCCTTACTTCACCAAGGCTGAATGGAAAGAGGCAGATATTTTGCCGCCTCCGGATGATTGGGGAGGGGGGCTTCCCGATGGCAAGCTGCCGTCGATTTCACGTCAGTTCGACCCCGTAACCGGTAAACCATACCGCTGGCCGATTCACAACGCGATTGTCCATTGGGCAACACTGCTTTCGGTCGAACGCCCGGGTCAATATGACCTACGCTGCCGCACAATTGATGCCAAGGGAATTGCCCAGCCTATGCCGCGTCCGTTCCTTAAATCAGGTCATAATGCCATCCAGCAAGCCCCGTTAGAAATTCTATGATGGGGCCACGTGGTAAGAAAGGGAAAATTTCTAACGGGGCAAGTGCAGATTGTCGTTGACCCCATCCCGTTATCGATGGGTGGGGTTGAGAAATGAGTCCCGTGCCGAAAAACAGAGAACGGAGGACGGAAAACAGTCCACAGGATGCCTTACGGCAAGGACAGAAGTGACTTCTGATTTCTTACTTCCGATTTCTGACTTCCGACGATGTATCGTGTCGGCACAGACATGTAAGCTCTCTGTGAATAATGACTTAGAAAATTATGCCTAAATGACGTTGTTTTTTTTTCGATAATAGGCAAATTTTTTCTTGCTTTCTTTATCGATAGTGAGAAGATAGTGGCCACTAAAAGAATATTGCTAACTTTAACAGAAATATGCTGTGGCCGTTCTTCCTCAATGGTGCGAAGACGTCAGCAAAACCGTGCTTTATCGGATAAGGATTATTTTGGATATTTTCCTTAAATCCGAAGCCTATGATACTTATGGACCTATCAAAAAGACGGACACTTAAAAGCTCACATAAGATAAACGCCGAGAAGGTGCCAGTCCCTATTCTATCCCAAGCTCTCCGGATACTTTCAAAATCTAAAAAGGGTGTGTATCGTATTACTGAAGGAGCGGTTCGGGTACTTAGTGAAAAATGCAGAGATAAGCCGCCGATGACGGTACAAATTGAAAGGGATACCATAGCCAGGTTCTCAATCCCAATATTACCGTTTTGGGGATATCTGTCTTAACTTTAACCGAATATAACCTCACAACTGGATTAAATGGCTTAGAGACACTGTTATCTAACGCAGGAGAAAGAAGCTAAGAGATGATGGAAACTAATCTAACGGTTACATCACAATCGCGATTAGCCGAAGCGGTTTTCAACGAAAGTGGCCAGAATGTAAACCTTTGCTATCAATGCAGGAAGTGCTCGGCCGGCTGCCCAATATCATACGCGATGGACTATAAACCTGCCCAATTGATACACGCCATCCGGCTCGGTATGGACGACCTCGTGTTCAAAAGCAAGACGATGTGGCTGTGCGCATCATGTGAGACGTGCACAACAAGGTGTCCGCAAGAGGTGGATGTTGCGAAAGTGATGGATGCCGTGAAGATAACAGCATTGCGGCAGGGGGTCAAGCCCACTATCCCACAAGTGGCGTCTTTTTACAGAGCTGCGCTTTCCAATATAAAGAAGTGCGGGCGAATGTTCGAGATGGGGATGATAGTAGGTCTTAAAATGAGGACTTTCGAGTTCTTCAAGGACGCTGGGCTGGGAATGAAAATGTTCAGAAAAGGTAAGCTCAAAATGCTCCCCAGTCTCACCGGCGCATTGAGAACGTGGAAGATATTTCGTCGTGTAAAAAGCATAGAGAAAAGGAATCGGAACATATAACGTCAAGCGGGTTTGTAGCAATAGTCTTAAGATGAATTCAGAAAACAGAGGTCAGTTGTCAGAAGTCAGTTCTGTATTATGTTTTCTGAAATCTGTTTTCTGAAATCTGTTTTCTGACTTCTGTTTTCTGTTTGTATGGAGGTCCGCATACGATGACTGCTAAGTACGCCTATTATCCAGGTTGCTCACTTCATTCGACCGGCTCCGAATACGACATATCATTTCGGGCCGTTTGTGAGAAGCTTGCTATAGATATTAAGGAGATTAAGGGGTGGATTTGCTGCGGCACTTCTCCAGCGCATTGTACCTCCAGACTTTTGTCACTCTCGCTTCCTTTTGAGAATCTCTGTCTGGCAGAGAAAATGGGGATGACCGACGTTGTCGCTCCGTGTGCCTCTTGTTTTGCAAGGTTGAAGACCGCGATATATGAAGCGAACGAGGATGCTGAGACAGCCGGTCAGATTAGTAAGGCCATTGATAAGCCGCTGCCCAAATCGATGAAAGTTTTACATCCACTTGAGATATTTTGCGACTACGAAGGTATGGCCAAAGAGGTCACAAGGCAGTTGCCCGAACTAAAGGTCGCGTGCTATTACGGCTGTCTTCTTACCAGACCTTCAAAGGTCATGCAGTTCGACGAGTGTGAGTATCCGATGCTTATGGACGAACTGCTGCGCTCATTGGGAATTGCAACACTCGACTGGTCGTACAAGACAGAATGCTGTGGCGGGGCCTTTGCGATGACCCGCACAGATGTAGTTCTCAAGCTGACGCATGATATACTTGAGGAAGCCAAGGCAGTGGGGGCAAACGCTATTGCCGTTGCGTGTCCTTTGTGTCACGTAAATCTGGACACACGACAGGCGGAGGTCGAAAAGGAGTACGGTGCTCAGTACGGCCTGCCAATATTCTACTTTACACAGCTAATGGCTTTGGCATTCGGAATACCTCAGGACAAATTGGGATTACAGAAACATTTTGTCAGCGCAGACGAGTTATTGTCCGGCGTTTGCAAAGGATAGTTAGTCTTAAGATAGAGACGGGAGAACAAGTAAGTGGCTCAGAGAACAGATAAGAAGGTTGGTGCCGTTCTTGTAGTGGGAGGGGGAGTCGGAGGTATGCAGGCCTCGCTCGACCTGGCTGAAGGGGGGTATAAGGTCTATCTTGTTGAAAGAGGTCCGTCTATTGGCGGGGTAATGGCACAACTTGACAAGACATTCCCGACGAATGACTGCGCGATGTGCACCCTTGCACCACGAATGGTCGATTGCGGAGGGCACCTGAACATCGAGAAACTGACCTACTCTGAAATAGAATCGTTCGAAGGCTCAGCAGGTAACTTCAAGGTCCGCATTAGGAAAAAGGCACGCTTCGTGGACCCGGACAAGTGCACCGGCTGTGGTGAGTGTGTTGAAAACTGCCTCGTCAAAAACATTGTCTATCTCGAACAACCTGACATACCGAAGGTTGAGCTCGAGCAGGACGAGCAAGTTAAGGTGGATAAAATCATTAATAGGTATGAGGGTGGCCGGGAAACTCTCATACCGATTCTTCAAGACATCAATAGTGAGTTCAACTGGCTTCCGCCGGAAATTTTAATGAGAGTTGCTGAGATTAAGCAAATACCTCTTGAGCACATCTTGAGAATCGCTACTTTTTACAAAGCCTTCAGTCTTAAGCAGCGGGGTAAACATATCATCACCGTTTGTACTGGCACAGCATGTCACGTGAAAGGGGCCCAGAGAATTCTGGACAGGCTTGAGCGTGAGCTTGGTATAAATACCGGAGAAACGACATCCGACATGCAGTTCACGTTGGAGGCGGTTCGCTGCCTGGGATGTTGTGGTCTGTCACCGGTGGTCACCGTTGGCGAAGATTTATATGGAAAAATGAATTCTGCAAAGGCAGCAGCCCTTATAGACAAGTATCAGGATTGAAGGAGAATAGCTATGTCTAAAATTAAACCGGAAGACCTTGAGAAAATTAGGGAGCGAATGGCCAGGACAATGAGCCTTCGGGATGGAGACGCCCGTGTTAAGATTACGGTTCATATGGGAACGTGCGGTATTGCCGCAGGCGCAAGAAAGATAATGAGTGTGCTGCTCGCCCTGGTTGAAGAGAAGGATTCAAAAGATATTGTTCTTACTACTTCAGGTTGCGCGGGACTGTGTAGCCGTGAGCCGATGATGACCGTGGTACTCAAGGGAGAGGCCCCTGTCAAATATGCTGACCTGAACGAAGAGAAAACCAGGAAAATCTTTTCCGAACATGTTTTATCAGGTGCGGTGGTCGAAGAGTATGCTTTGGCTGTCGGGAGCGAACGCGTTGGATAGGAATTTAAGCCCAAGGGAGATTAGTGAATGAAACCCTCTCGAACACACATTATGCTCTGTGCCGGGACAGGTTGTGTTTCAAACGGAGCATTCAGGATAAAGGAATCACTCGAACGAGAGATCAAAAAGCACAACCTTCAGGATGAGGTTGGAGTTGTGATGACGGGCTGTAATGGCTTTTGCGCCCAGGGGCCGGTAGCTGTAGTCAGACCGGATGGCATCTTTTATCAACTGTTGGCAGAAGATGATATTGCCTACCTGGTGGAGGAGCATTTCCTTAAAGGAAGGCCGGTAGAGCGACTGATGTACACTCCGCCTGCCGAAGAATTCGCGGTCCCGAAGGTGAGCGATATCGGCTTCTTTAGCAAACAGAGGCTGATTGCTTTGCGTAACAGGGGGATGATTGACCCTGAACAGATCGACGAGTACATTGCCCGGGATGGATACACGGCCCTGGCTAAAGCGCTTACCCGGATGAAGCCGGTGCGAATAATAGAAGAGATAAAGGCCTCGGGGTTGCGAGGGAGGGGTGGGGCCGGTTTTCCAACGGGTAGAAAGTGGGAATTGGCTCGGGCATCGAAAGGCAACACCAAGTACATAGTTTGCAATGCCGACGAAGGCGATCCGGGCGCGTTCATGGATCGAAGTATAATCGAGTCCGACCCACATTCCGTTCTGGAAGGGATGATAATTGGCGCAAGAGCGATTGGGGCATCTCACGGTTATATATACATCAGGAATGAATATCCATTGGCCCGGGAAAGATTGGTTAAAGCAATCCAACAGGCCAGAGAGTATGGTTTGTTGGGTGAAGACATTTTCGGTACCGGCTTTAATTTTGATATATCTATCCACAGAGGAGCGGGAGCTTTTGTTTGTGGCGAGGAGACATCGCTAATAGCTTCTCTCGAGGGTAGAGCTCCTGAGCCGAAAGTCAGACCGCCTTTTCCTGTACAATCCGGCCTCTGGAATGCGCCTACTAACATCAACAATGTGGAAACGTGGGCTAATGTGCCGGAAATTATCAATAGGGGGGCAAAATGGTTTTCCAGTGTCGGCACTGAGACCAGCAAAGGTACAAAAGTCTTCTCTGTGGTGGGCAAGGTCAGAAATACAGGACTTGTTGAGGTGCCGATGGGTATTACCTTGCGGGAGATAGTCTATGACATAGGAGGTGGGATACCCAATAACAAGAAATTCAAGGCAGTTCAAACCGGGGGACCTTCCGGTGGATGCATACCGGCTTCGCTTTTGGATCTGCCCATCGATTATGAGAAACTGGCTGAGGTTGGTTCCATCATGGGTTCCGGTGGATTGATAGTGATGGACGAGGACACCTGCATGGTAGATGTGGCGAGGTATTTCCTTGAGTTCTTGAGAGATGAATCCTGCGGCAAATGCACTGCATGCCGCGAAGGCGTGGATGTGATGTATCAGATTCTGACTAATATCTGCGCCGGCAATGGCAAAGAAGAAGATATTGCGTTGCTGGAGGAGTTGTCGGAGGCTGTGAAAGATGCTTCTCTCTGTGCTTTGGGCAGAACGGCACCGAATCCTGTTCTAAGCACTATACGTTATTTTCGGGACGAATATGAGGCACACATCAAGTATAAGAGGTGTCCGGCTGCCGTTTGCAAAGGCATCATCTCCTCACCCTGCCAGCATACCTGTCCTCTGGAACAAGATGTTCCTTGTTACATCGGCCTTATCGCTCAAGGCAAGTTCGAGCAGGCCATAGAGATTGTAAGGGAGAAAAATCCTCTGCCTTCTGTTTGTGGCAGGGTTTGTACCGCAAGC
The DNA here is from genome assembly GCA_049287505.1 of Sedimentisphaerales bacterium. Taxonomy (GTDB): domain Bacteria; phylum Planctomycetota; class Phycisphaerae; order Sedimentisphaerales; family Anaerobacaceae; genus NIOZ-UU13. The sequence continues at coordinate 25,221 of JBAQFY010000059.1, forward strand.
TGTGAGACTAAATGCCGGGCGGGAGAAGGGGACGGAGATGGAATTGCTATCCGGGTGCTTAAACGATTCCTCGCCGATTATGAGAGGGAAAAGGGACTTGATCTAATTCCAAAACCGAAACAGAAAAGGTCCGAACAAGTGGCTATCATAGGTTCGGGACCTGCAGGACTTACATGTGCTTACTATCTTGCCCTTGAGGGATATCGAGTCATCATTTACGAGTCACTGCCGGTTGCGGGCGGTATGCTCGCTGTTGGCATTCCAGAATACCGCTTGCCCAGGAACATTTTGAACTGGGAGCTCGAAAATATCAAGAGGCTGGGAGTGGACATCAAGACGAACACTACTGTCGGTATAGATATACGGCTCCAGGACCTCTGGTCGAAATATGAAGCAGTATTCATCGCAACCGGTACTCACAAGGGGCTGAAGATGAACATTAAGGGTGAAAGATTGCCTCAGGTTATCGATGCGGTGGATTTCCTGCGAAACCTTAATCTTGGGCGCGACTTTGAGATTGGGCAAAAGGTAGCTGTAATCGGCGGTGGAGATGCAGCGATAGATGCTGCCAGATGCGCCAAACGCCTGGGCAAGGATGTGAAGATACTGTACAGGAGAACGAAACGAGAGATGCCTGCTATTAAAGAAGAGGTCGGAGAAGCTATCAAGGAGGGAATTGTGATTGAATTCCTGGTCGCTCCGGTGAGGGTTTTGTCTGAGAATGGAAGATTAAAAGGAATTGAGTGCATCAGGATGAAACTGGGAAATGTTGACAAAAGCGGCAGAAGAAGGCCTGTTCCAGTTGAAGGTTCAGAATTTACGATTGATATCGATACTTTAATCCCGGCAATCGGCCAGCAGCCGGATCTAAGTGTAATGTCGAGCTCCGAACGCCTGAAGCTTTCCAAATTTAACACAATAGAAGTTCATCCGGAGACATTTTACTCCGGGATAAATGGAGTTTTTGCCGGTGGTGATGTTGTCAGCGGTCCGAATACAGTTACCGCAGCGATGGCTCATGGAAAAATTGCCGCCCGAATGATACACAAGTATATCCAGGAACAGCCCGTCGAGCGGGAATATAAAGTGACCCGTCCGGCCATTAAGGTTGAACCAATAGAATTGACCGACAAAGAAATTGAAGAGTTACAAAAGCCTGAAATGCCTCTGTTACCTGTGGAAGAACGGTCAGGCAATTTTGAAGAAGTTGAATTGGGATTTACTGAGGAGATGGCTATTAAGGAGGCGAGGCGTTGTTTGCGATGTGATCTGGAGTTGAAGGAAGAGGTTGAGGCCTCATGAAGTTAAAGGATATAAAAAGAATTCTGGAGGCGGAAGTCATCGTGGGCGATGAGCTTCTATCTGAAGAAGTCGTAATGGCTTGCGGGTCTGACTTGATGAGCGATGTTTTGGCATTTGCTAAGACTGGGGCTCTCTTGTTGACCGGTTTGACCAATCCGCAAGTGGTCCGCACTGCGGAAATGGCTGACCTGCGAGCTATATGCTTCGTCAGGGGGAAAAGGCCTGGCCAGGATGCTATTGAAATAGCTGAATCCAAAAATATTCCTTTATTGACAACGCCTCTGCCTATGTTTGAATCTTGTGGTCGGTTATACCGAAAAGGACTTCCTGGTTGCTCTGAATATAGGAGGGACCCCGCTTTGCGGGAACCCAAATAACATTGAATAGGATATTTTCAAGTGGCTCCAGATAGTAATAAAATCAGCAAGATTCAGGAATTAGTCTATGAAATCAAAGTAAGCGATGTAATGAAGAGAGATGTTTTGATGGTTAGTCCGCGGACTCATATGAGTGTTTTAAGGGTAATCTTGAAGGATAAACGTATCTCGGGAACACCAATCATAGACAAAGGCAAACTGGTAGGCATCATCAGTGTTGAGGATTTTATTAAGTGGCTTGCTAATCGGGAGCAGGATTGTCCCATCGGTGAGAAGATGACCAGACATGTTCAAACCCTTTATGCCGATGAACCATTAACCCACGCCATCAACAAATTTGAACAGCATGGTTTTGGCCGTCTCGTAGTCATTGATCGCCAGGACAAAAGACTCCTTGGCATTGTTACGAAGGGAGATGTTATTGAGGGACTGCTCAAAAAATTAGAGGTTGATTTTTACAAAGAAGAAGAGGTTTGCCAGTATCGAGTAAAGCACTTTTTTGAGGATATTCTCGCAGATAAGATAGAGCTCCTTTTTCAATATGATGTGGTGGGTCATGATTTCAATCGGGCCGGAGAAAGCGCCAGCCGAATAAAAGCTACCCTGCGACGCCTCGGCCTGCACCCTAATGTAGTTCGCCGCGTTGCCATTGCCACGTATGAGGCAGAGATGAACATCATTATTTATACGGACGGGGGAAAGATATACGTTCGTGTTGAGCCGCATGAGATATTTGTAAACGTGGAAGATTCCGGCCCGGGAATCCCCGATGTCGAGAAGGCCTTACAACCGGGCTATTCAACCGCCCCGGAGTGGGTCAGAGAGCTGGGCTTTGGAGCTGGTATGGGCCTGAACAATATCCAGAAGTGCGCCAATAAAATGGCGCTAACATCTACTGTTGGGAAGGGAACACAGTTGAGCTTTCACATCTCTATCGAGGAAGGAGCCAGGAAGAATGAAACTAATTGAATTGATTCAGAAGCTCAATCTGAGCGTTAGGTCGGCAAAAGGGAGCTTGGAACGTGAGGTTACCGGCGGGTATGCCAGTGACCTTCTCAGTGATGTTATTGCCCATAGCAAAGAAGGGAATCTTTGGATTACTTTACAGATTCACCAGAATATCGTGGGAGTGGCCAGTCTGAAAGACCTCGCCGGAATCATATTGGTAAATAATAGAGAACCTGAGACGGAAACATTAGAGAAAGCAGAAGCGGAAAATGTAGTGATTATGGTAACCGAGATGACTACATTTGAACTTGTCGGTAGGCTATATAGCCTCGGAATTACCGGAACGGAATGATGAGGAAGGTAAGGGCCGACCTGCATTTGCACACTTGTCTTTCTCCTTGTGCCGACACTGAGATGCAGGCAACGGTTATAGTTAAACAGGCCAAGAAGGTAGGTCTGGATATGATTGGAATATGTGACCATAATTCCGCTGAGAATGTGGCCGCCGTGGTGAAAGCCGGTGTCAGAGAAGGGCTACCGGTCATTCCCGGCATTGAGATAACTTCTTGTGAGGAAGTTCATATCCTGGGATTATTCAACAGTGAGCAGGACCTGATGCACTTGCAAGAGATGGTTTACGACAACCTATCTGGTGAGAATTATGAGCAGTTTTTCGGCCCTCAGACGGTAATTGACGAATGGGACCGTGTGTTAAGGACAAACCATAGACTTTTGATAGGGGCCACTACTTTGACTGTGGAACAGATAGTCGAGGCGATTCACCGCCGGTCAGGATTAGCGATCGCTTCTCATGTTGACCGAGAGCGTTTCAGCTTAATCGGTCAATTAGGCTTTATTCCTAAGGGATTAGAGCTGGACGCCTTAGAGGTATCGACTCCCTCCTCAACCATACAGAGATATGGTTATCCGGTAGTCACCTTTTCTGATGCTCATTTTTTGGAAGACATTGGAAAGAGTTCTACTTGCTTTATGATAGAGGATACATCTGCTCAGGAGATTGGAAGAGCATTGCGCTGTGAGCTGGGAAGGATGGTCGTTGGCAATTGAATGGAAGATTTGTCGCTGCACATTCTGGACATTGCAGAAAACTCAATTGCCGCTGCGGCAAAGAGAATTGAAATTAAAATTAATGAAGATAAAGATAAAGACTTGTTAACTATCGAGATTAAAGATGATGGTAAAGGTATGGATCGAAAGATGGTGACAAAAGCTCTTGACCCCTTTTTTACGACACGCACAACTCGCAAAGTTGGCTTGGGCCTGTCTTTGCTGGCTCAGGCAGCCAGAGAAAGCGGTGGGAAAATTGAGCTGAGCTCTGAACCCCGTGGAGGAACAACGGTCAAGGCGACATTTTGCTTGAGCCATCCGGACTGCAAACCTATGGGTGATATTAATGAGACTATACGCACGTTGGTTGCCTCCCATCCTGAGATTGATTTTATTTACGAGCATCAGAAGGACAATTCAGTATATCGTTTTGACACGAGAGAAACATGCAGAAGATGATTACTCTAACTATTGACGACAAAAAGGTTGAGGTTGAAGAGGGTTCAACCGTCCTCCAGGCCGCCGATAAACTTGGCATCAAGATTCCTACTCTTTGCCACCATAGGTCTTTGAAACCCTACGGTGCGTGCCGTGTTTGTCTGGTCGAAATAACCGGACCTCGCGAATCAATTATTCAGGCTTCCTGTGTCTATCCTGCTCAGGAAGGGATGGTAGTACAAACTGATACGGAAAAGGTTTTGAAGACCCGCCGGATTATGCTCGAATTGTTGTTAGCTCGTTGCCCGGATTCGCCGCGGATACAGGAAATGGCCAGGGAGATGGGTATCGAAGAACCCCGTTTCCCCAAGAAGAACGATGACTGCATCCTCTGTGGGCTCTGCACCAGGGTATGTGAGGAAAGGATGGGCGTCGGCGCCGTCAGTTTTGTCAACAGAGGTTCAGAACGAAAGGTCGCTGTTCCTTATGACAAGCATTCTCCTATCTGCATCACCTGCGGCGCCTGCACAGTCGTCTGCCCGACTAACGCTGTGGACCTATCCGAGGTTACACTAAACAAACCCAGACCTATCATGGCCGATTATGATGTGGGTCTTGTCCAACGGTCTTCTATTTATATACCGTTCGCTCAGGCAATACCCAAGGTGGCCGTGATTGATAAAAATACCTGTATGCACTTTCTTAAGGATGTTTGCAAGTCTTGTGAAAACTTCTGTGAGGCCAAGGCCATTGACTACGAGCAGCAGGATGAATTCGAGGAGATAGATGTTGGTGCCGTTGTCCTGTCGCCGGGGTTTGAACAATTCAATCCCGACCTTAAAAAGGAGCTTGGCTACGCAAGGTATCCCAATGTCTTATCCAGTCTCCAGTTCGAACGCCTTCTCTCGGCCAGCGGGCCGTTCCTCGGAAAGGTGCTGCGGCTCTCCGACGAAAAAACCCCCGGGAAGATTGCATGGATACAATGTGTCGGCTCGAGAGAAGTAGAATACAACTATTGCTCCTCGGTCTGCTGTATGTATGCAACGAAGGAGGCGATTATTGCCAAGGAGCACGAGCCCGACCTCGACTGCACAATCTTCTTTATCGATATGCGCGCCTATGGCAAAGGATTCGACGCCTATTACGAGCGTGCAAAGGAGCTTGGCGTTAAATATATTCGCTGTCGTCCTTCTTCTGTCAAAGAGGTCCCCGAAACAAAGAACCTCAAAATTACATACCAGGCCTCTGACGGCGAAATCGAAACCGAAGAGTTTGGCTTGGTAGTCCTCTCCACGGGTATAAGGCCTCCCGGAGAGGTTCGCGAGCTGGCAGAGAAATTCGGAATCGAGCTTGATAAGTATGGTTTTGCCGCTACGCTGCCTTTGGCGCCGGTGGAAACCTCAAAGCCCGGCGTATATGTCTGTGGGCCTTTTGCCTCGCCGAAGGACATCCCGGAAACGGTCATGGAGGCATCCGCAGGCGCCGCAAAAGCGATGGCACTACTTACGGAGCAGCGAGGCACTTTAATCACGCATAAGGAATACCCGCCCGAAAAGGATGTAACCGGCCAAGAGCCGCGTATCGGTGTGTTTGTCTGCCACTGTGGTAAAAATATCGGTGGAGTTGCTGACGTACCGGACGTAGTCGAATACGCTAAGACCCTGCCAAATGTCGTTTATGCAGAGGATAACCTATATACTTGCTCAACCGATACCCAGGTTAAGATAAAAGAAACAATTGCCGAGCACGATTTAAACCGTGTAGTCGTGGCCTCATGTAGTCCCCGAACCCATGAGCCGCTTTTCCGCAACACCTGTCGGGAGGCCGGGCTTAACGAATACCTCTTTGAAATGGCGAATATCCGCGACCAGTGTACCTGGGTACACATGCACGAACCGGAAATGGCCACCCAAAAAGCTAAAGACCTTGTCAGGATGGCCGTCGCCAAGGCAAGGATGCTCGAACCGCTGGTCAAAAGCACTCTCAAAGTCAACAACAATGCTCTCGTAATCGGTGGCGGCATCGCTGGAATGACAGCAGCACTCAACCTGGCCGAACAGGGCTTTAAGGTACATCTCGTCGAAAACCAGGAGCAATTGGGTGGTAATCTTGTTCATATACACAGTCTGCTCAGCGGCGACGACCCCCAGCAAAAGCTCAAAAGCACTATTGAAAAGGTCAACGCCCATCCTAATATAGATGTCTATCTTAAGAGTACTGTATCCGCCGCTGAGGGTTCTATCGGCAACTTCAAGTCCACAATACAGAATAATGGCAATGGTAAACAAGTCTCGCACGGTGTCGTTATCGTTGCCACCGGAGCTGAGCAATACGAACCGACCGAGTACCTCTACGGCAAAAACCCTCGCGTCCTTACCCAGCGAACTTTAGAGCAGTGGCTTTCTGAGGATAATACCAAGCTCAAAAACATCAAATCCGTTGTGATGATTCAGTGCGTTGGTTCACGGGACGAGAACCGCCCGTACTGCAGCCGTGTCTGTTGCTCGGAGGCTATCAAGAACGCAATTGTCATCAAGAACAAGCATCCTGAGACTAATGTTTACATACTCTATCGCGACATCAGAACATACGGCCTACTCGAAGAATACTACACACAGGCAAGAAGCAAGGGCGTGCGCTTCATCCGTTACGAAGAGGACAAGAAACCTGAAGTCTCAGCCCACAATGGCAGCTTCAAAGTCTTCTGTGAAGACCCTGTTCTCAATGCACCCGTTACCATAAACTCTGACTTGGTTGTACTTGCTCCTGCGATAATTCCGGGTGAAACCCTTGGTGAGGTTGGCAAATTATACAAGTTGTCACTCAATCAGGATAAGTTCTTCCTCGAGGCACACATGAAGCTCAGACCGGTCGATTTTGCCACCGATGGCGTGTTTATGTGCGGCCTGGCCCACTGCCCCAAATCCCTCGAAGAAAGCATCGCACAGGCAAACGCAGCCGCAGCACGAGCCGCCACAATTTTGTCCAAAGAAGAAATCGAGCTGGAGGCTACTATATCAGAGGTGGTAGATGAAAACTGCGATGGTTGCGCATACTGCATCGACCCCTGCCCGTATAACGCACTGACGCTGATTGAATATATGTATAAGGGCGACATAAAGAAAACCGTTGAAAGGGACGCGGCAGTGTGCAAAGGCTGTGGAGTATGCCAGGCCACATGCCCGAAGAAGGGAATATTTATCCGCGGTTTCAAACTTGAGCAGCTCAGTGCAATGGTGGAAGCCGCACTGGAGGTAGCTTAATAGAGGAGTTTGTTTAATATGTCAGACGAAGAAACTTTCGAACCGGTCATTATCAGTTTCTGCTGCAACTGGTGCTCGTACGCAGGGGCCGACCTCGCCGGCGTTTCTCGGCAGCAGTATCCTCCGAACCTCCGGATTATCCGGGTTATGTGTTCGGGAATGGTTCACCCGAACCTGGTTATAGATGCTTTGACAAAAGGCGCAGACGGAGTTCTGATTTGCGGCTGCCACATCGGCGATTGTCACTACCTTGAAGGTAATGTTAAGGCCGAGAACCGAAAAGAGGCAATAGAGCTAATGTTGGAAGATTTCGGCATAGAACCCGAACGGTTCAGGCTCGAATGGGTATCAGCATCTGAGGGACCAAGGTTTGCTCAGGTGGTCCGGGAAATGACCGAAACTGTCCGAGCACTGGGTCCCAGTATGTACAAGACCTGATAGTATGTGTTTGGTTTGAGCACTATGGGTAAGACTGGTACGTATGTAGAGCTTTGAAAAGAAAAGACTTGTTGTAGGACTTTAAGATATGGCAGAAAAAGCTCGCCTCTTCGAAGGCAGGAAATTTATGTGGGACGGTGAAGAGTACGACAGCGAAGAAAAAGCAAAATCCCTGGAAAAGCAATATATCGAAAAGGGCTTTGAGGTTCGAGCGTGTCGTGAGAATGGGAAGGTTTTTCTTTACACAAGGCGCGTTGTTACTGAGATTGTGATAGAATAAGACCTCAAGTGAGCTAAAGTGCCTAAAGTGAGCTAAAGTTAAAAAAAACGAATAACTTTAGGTAATTTAGGCACTTTCTAATTTGTCGTTGCGAAAGGAGAAAACATGAGTGCTCCAACCATACTGATAATCGATGATGACCCGGATTTCGTGATGGTTACAAAAGCAATCCTCGAGACTAAGCAATACAAAGTTAGCTTCGCCTATGATTCGAACGAGGGATTTGCCAAATTGGAAGAGGAAATACCGGACGCCATCATTCTGGACGTCATGATGGGAAAAGGGGCAGAGGGATTTGTGTTTGCAAGGAAGCTCAGGAAAGATTCACGGTTTGACAAGGTACCCATATTAATGTTGACATCCATGTCCGAGCAGACAGGATTTAGATTCCCTGGTGAAAGTAAACATTCCAGATTCCTGCCCGTTGATGAATACATAGAGAAAGGCATTGAGCCGCAAGCTCTTCTGGAGAAGATTGAGCAGCAGCTTGCCAAGAAAAGCAGTAGCTGAGTGTAAACATAAGGGTCTTCTGCGAAGAAAAGGAGTGTATTATGGCAATTAAAGTCACGAACTACCGGCTTGTAACTTTGAGGCAGAAATGGCGCTGCTTTGCACACCATTTGCTTCTCTGCGTAGTAGCTCGCTACGAAGCACGAGTGCTGTGACCGAGATTGTGGTGACTATAACTAAGTAGGAGCTTGAACGCCCGTTGTTTTAAGAAGGAGATGACGCGGCACTAACATAAGATAATGAAATACTGTAGTAAATTTTCAAAACTCTTGAGAAAGGAGGTAATACCGTGGCTGTTAAAGTAGCAGAAGAATGGCTGAACATCTGTGGAGGATGTGAGGTTACAATACTGGACATAGGCGAGCC
>JBAQFY010000060.1:0-7826 GCA_049287505.1 Sedimentisphaerales bacterium
TCGTGCATGACCATTGCGGAAGGCCAGGCCGTAGTGGAAACTGCGAAACGCTATCGCCGCATCTATCAAACCGGCACCCAGCGGCTCAGCGAGGGAAATTTCACCTTCGCCAACGAGCTGCTCCGTCTCGGCAGGCTCGGCAAGGTGCACACGGTACGGGCCCACATCGCCCCGTGGGATGCGGCCGAAATGAGCCACGAATGGCTGCCCGCAGAACCCGAACCGCCAAAGGAAAATGTGGACTGGGACCAATGGCTGGGTCCGTGCCCCTGGCGGCCTTACAACTCCACCTACACAAGCGGCGGCTGGCGGGGCCACTACGATTTCCACACCAGTTGCATCGGAGAATGGGGCGCACACACCTTCGCTCAGTGCCAGGTGGCAATAGGCGCCGCGGACACATCGGCCATTGAATATCAGTATGTGAAAAACGAGAGCGGCGACGGAATGGTCACCAGGTTTGCCAACGGCATAAAGATGATACTCGAACGCGATATGGATAACAAATACTGGCACGGTTCGTGTGGTGTCCGCTACGAAGGGACCGAGGGCTGGGTCGCAATAGCCGACGGCTATTCCAAACCGGATGTCTCCTCGCCCGCGATGATGGACGACTTCAGGAAGCTCGTTTATGACTACACGGCCCGCACACTGCGCCCGATGAGCCATGTGCGAAATTTCCTCGACTGCGTCAAGTCGCGCCGCCAAACCGTGTCCAATCCGGTAATGATGCACCGGTCAATGACTACGGTGCACGCAGCCAATATCTGTATGTGGCTCAAACGAGATATGCGATACGACCCTGTCAAAGAGGAATTCATCAACGACCCCGAAGCCAACCGTCTGCGTTCGCGCGCGATGCGTGAGCCGTGGATAATATAAATCCGGAAGGAGACTAAATTATGTCACAGTCAAAAATGAACTATACGCTTATCATTGCCTTGCTGCTCACCTTCGCGGCGCAGTCCTTCGGACAAACCGTCGTACCGGCGACCAAGCAGCAGGTGGACAAACTTATTGCAGTGCTCAAATCCGACGCCCCGCACAAAGATAAAGCCGACGCCTGTCGTCTATTGGCCATCGTTGGAACCAAAGACGCCATCGAGCCGTTAGCCGCCCTGCTCGGTGACGAAAAACTCTCGCACATGGCCCGCTACGGGCTCGAGCCCATTCCGGACCCTGCGGTTGATGACGCCTTGCGCGACGCGCTCGGCAAACTCAAAGGCCGGCCGCTGGTTGGTGTAATCGGCAGTATCGGCGTCCGCCGGGATGCACAGGCGGTCCAGCCTTTGTCGGGCTTACTCATGAGCAGCGAGACGCCCGGCGAGGCGAAGAGTATGGCTCTGCGGGCGCTGGGCCAGATCGGAACTATGGCCGCCGCCGAGGTTCTGAAGGAGAGCCTGAACCATGCACCGCCGGAGGGCCTGCTCGATGTGTACGAGGGTCTGTTCCGTTGTGCCGAGGCACTTGTTGCTCAAGGACAGCGAGAACAGGCCATCGAGATTTACGACCAGCTGCGCAAGCTGGACGCCCCGCACCAGGTCCGTGGCGGTGCCCTGCGCGGCGCTATCCTAACTCGCGGCAGAAGCGGTGTACCGCTGCTTCGCGAGCATTTACGCAGCGATGACTATATTATGTTCTCCGCAGCCGTCCAGGCTGCTCAGGAATTGCCAGGTTCCGAAGTAACACAAGCGTTGACCGCTGAGCTGAATCAATTGCCCCCCGACAACCAGATTTTAGTGATACAGACACTTGGCAAGCGTGCCGATGTGCAGGCATTGGGTTCGCTGTTTGCTCTGGCAATGAACAGTAAAACACAATCTGTCCGCTTAGCAGCCATCCGGGCATTGCCGGATATCGGCGACCCTTCGTCGGCGGGCGTATTAGAGAGTTTGCTGGCCGATGCCGACAGTGAGATTTCGCAAGCCGCACAAGAGGCCCTCGCTGCCTTGCCGGGCCAAAAGGCTGATGAAGCCGTGATGAGAATGCTCAATAGCAGCCAGACCGGCGAGCGGCTCACGGCGCTCGAGCTAATTGGGCGCCGGCGGATGACAACAAGCATTCCCGAATTGCTGAAAGCCGCCCGCGACGCCGACCCGGAAGTCCGTCCGGCTGCGATAAGGAAAATCGGCGAACTGGGCTCTGACGCCGAATTACCGGCGCTGCTTGTTTTGCTTATGCACTTCAAAGACTCACAAGACCTGGACGCAGCTGAACGGGCCTTGAGTGCTGTTTGTTTGAAAGCCGATAATCCTCAATCATACACAGTGAAGCTTACCAGTCTGCTGACCCAGGCCCAGCCCGAACAAAAGAACGCCCTGCTGCGCGTCCTCGGCGTCATCGGGGGAACGAACGCTCTTAGTGCTGTCCGGGCAGAGGTCAATAATTCCAATGCCCAGGTCAGTGACGCCGCCATCCGTGTGCTATGCGCATGGAAAACTGCAGAAGCGGCGCCCGACTTGCTCGCTTTGGCCAGGACCTCGCCAAACTCGTCTCACAAAACTGCGGCTCTGCGCGGCTATATTAGCTTGGTTCGAGACGAGAGTCTCCCAACCCGGGAGAAACTTGCAATGTGCAAAACAGCAGCCTTGCTAATTCAGCGCATCGAAGAGAAGAAGCTTTTGCTTGGTGTGCTGGGCACGGTGCCGGCGGTCGAGGCACTATCGATGGCAATGGCGCACCTGGACGACCCGGAGACCAGGAACGAGGCCAGCTTCGCAGCCATAGCTATCAGTGAGAATATAGTCGAGCAGCAGCCCGGCAAAGTTGCCGACGCCATGCAGAAGGTAATTAAAGCCACGAAAAATAGAGACGTAACTCGCCGTGCCAGGGCAACACTGAACAAAGCTAAGAAATCGGCAGGAAGATAAAAAAATCAAAAAACTGACGATTGCGAACAGGATGTTCACCATCTTCGCTGCGTGCATAATCGAGGGAAGAAAACCCGGCGTTCCTCAGACATTTTGCAAGCAAAAAACTGTACAATACACCCAAGACACTTTTATTTAATTTATCAGACAAACTCGCATAGAATGTGTTAGTCACAAGTCCTGGCTTAAAAGGAGTATGGTTATGGTTAAGCACGTTTTAATTTATTCACTTGTGCTGTTAATATCCGCGAGCACTCAAGCCGATATCGTAAGTTTAGAAAGTAACTCGCTGAGAGTTGAGGTTGATGATACGACTGGCCGATGGGCCCTGCTGGATAAACGTTCGCAAACCAGGTGGCCTTCCAAAGGGATGGCAAATCCGGGTACTGCAACGTGGCTTGAGGGTGATTTCCTGAAAACCCAGACCATTGACAAGAATTCTGTGCGTCTGCATCAGAAAAACGGGGCAGCGGTGGTTTTTGCACTTCTCGAAGAGGGAAACGCACTGGAGCTTCGCTATGAAGGCAAGGCCGATGGCAGTGTCCGTGTGCTCGATGACGCATTGGCTATCACCGACATCGAGGGTGGTTATGCTGTCGTCCCCTGTCGCGAGGGGCTGCTGATTCCAGCTAATAGCGGCAAGGCGTTTAAACGGGTGTTCGGCACATCTGATTACGAAGGCTGCCACATGAACATGCTCGGCTTTGTAAAGGGCGGCTCGGCGCTAATCGTAACCTGGAACAACGCCTATGTATTCCCGGAACTTCAAAGCACCACATCCGGCGACAAAAAATATCGTCAAAGGCTTACCGCAACGCTCGAACTTCATCGCAGCGCAAACTCATTGCGTTTGATGCCGTTAGGCAAAGGCGACTTCAATACTATAGCTGCGGACTATAGACGCTATGCTGAAAAGCAAGGCCTGGCGGCAACATTGCGAGAGAAGGTCAGCCGTAACCCGCATGTCGAGCTGATGATAGGTGCAGCGAACGCCAAGCTTTGGACCTGCCTTGCACGCCGAATGAACGAGGAAAGCACAAAAGAGGAATCAGTTAGAGTTCGTTGGACGTTCAACGAGGCGGCCCAAATCGCTCAGCACCTGAAGAAAGACGTGGGTATCGAGCGTTGTCTATTTATAATTGGCGGTTGGACGGAAGGCGGGTATGACTGTCGCCATCCTGACAATCTACCGGCCAATCCCGAATGCGGCGGCAATAAGGGCCTGGCGGACGCCATCGAGCACATTCAAGCCCTGGGCTATGTGGCATGTCTGCACGATAACGTCCAGGATATGTATCGCGATGCGAAAAGCTGGGACCCGGCATTCATCGAAAAACGTCCGGACGGCTCCCTCATAACAGGAGGCCGGTGGCTTGGCGGACGGGCATATATGGTCTGCGCACCCAAGCAATTAGAGCTGGCCAAACGCCCGCAGAACCTGCCGTCCATTCATAAGCTCTTCGCACCCTGGAGTTATTTCATCGATACGACCTACGCAGTTGGGCCTCGTGAATGCTATGACCCAAACCACCCCATCGACCGAAACGATGACATCGCGTGGAAGATTCGTCTCAGTGACTATGCGCGGGAATTATTTGGAATATTCGGCAGTGAGTGTGGACGCGAGTGGGCACTTACCCACAGCGATTTTTTTGAGGGCCTTGTAGCTGTCCAGGGCCGATATTTTCATAACCTCAAGCCAGAGGAGCTTGGAGCCACGGTCATCCCCTTCTTCGAGATGGTCTATCATGATTGTCAGATATGCTATGGCAAGTACGGCTACGCTTCAGACAAGGCAGCCGAATATGTCGCTCATCATGTTCTTTGTGCCCGTCCGTTGCACTATCACTCCTTTCCCGACCACCTTTACTGGCAATCGCCGAGAGAAAAGGGCAAAGGAAATACCGACAGCCGGCTTCCTGAACGCTCGTGTTATGTCCGCAGCGATAATGGCTGGGCCGAAGGTATGCACCCGCTCGACGTGTTTATCAAAAACACACACGAGGTATTAGGACCTCTCCACAGAATAACGGCCCACGACCGGCTGACCCGGCTGGAATTCCTTACCGAAGACTTTATGGTAAGAAAGGCCACCTATGGAAACGGTGAGCGTGCGACCACGGTCATTGTGAATTTCGGGACGACCCAGACCCAGCTAACCTCGACGCTCGGAGGAGATGTCGTTTTGCCGCCATGGGGATTCGTAATCGAAGGGCCGGGTTTTGTGGCTTTTCATGCCCGCCGATGGGCCGGACAGGACTATGATAAAGGAGCTTTATTTACACTCCAGGCGATAGACGAGAAAAACCTGAAGGACGCCCATCAAGTGCGTGTCTTTCATGCCTTTGGCCCCGCAACCCTTCAATGGAAAGGGGGCCTCTACAACGTACAGCGCGAGCAGGTAATTCGGCCCCAGGAGTAAGACGTAAGCTCAGCAGTCTATGGTGCCGGACGGTACGTTTCTGCTTGTGCAGTTAGTGGGAAAGAAGATAGACCATATCGAAGGTCTCGCTCGACTATGCTCCCCAATCTACGGTGTTCTGCTGCAATCTCAGACTCAATCGGATCATTACATCCTAAAAGTGTTACAGCTAAGAATATCGCCGCTATAAATGCCAACAATCTTATTATTATCGAACCATAGTTACTTTTCATCATTCTCCCCTTATCTCAAACACCGTGATTTCTTATTTATATCGAGTAAATGCTGTAAGGCAGGAACGCCTTGCTGATACAAGGCTGCACTGACCGCCCCAGTTAAATCATTTAATATTATTATACCCATTTGACCAGAAAAGTCAAGAGAAAAGTACCTCAAATCGAGTTTTATCGAGGACTTTCTCACAGTGAAATCCCTCCAAGACGACCCCCTTTGAAAATGATAAAAGGGCAGTTGTTTCGAGATTGGGTTTGATTGGGTTTGTTTTCACCAAGTGTCCAATTATGTTTATTTTCATAAGCCATTTGTAAAGGGATACTTATATTCATTCGGGTATCCTGGAAATTGGGTTTGTTTTGCATAAAACAGAAGACAGATTACAGAAGACGGACGACGGACGACAGATGACAGAATACAGACTAATGATGATAAGTTTTTGTTCCATAAGGAGTTATGTGGTAATTTGAAATACTAAATTCTAAATACTAAATCCTAAACAAATTCGAAATACAAATGTTCAAATGCTCCAAAAGAGGTTTTTTTGCGTGTATCTGCTGATACGAAAACGTGCGGTTCTCCGCTACTTCTTTCGCCTGCTGGCGGTTGGCGTTAGCCTTCCAGCTAACAAACGGGTATTATACCATATTATCAAACAAAAGTCAAAAAAAATGACAAAAAAATGTCCGAGAGACGGCACTGGCTACAAGAGACAACAGACCACAGACTCAAGACACAAGATGGTGTTAGTTAATTGGTTAATTTGTGATTAGTTAATTGGGAAAAAAGACAAAAGCGAATATTGAATCCTTCGACCCGGCTCCCACCTTCGCTAAAGTTCCGGATGACAGGCTAAAGAGCGTATTGCGTATCTCGTGAAGCGTGAAGCGTATTGCGTATCGCGTATTTTCATATCTTTTCGGCCAAAATCTGCTTGATTTTCCTTAGCCGGGGTGGTAATTTTGATTTTTTGAGAGGTTTGCATCACGTGGGGATATTTTGGGAAATGGCGTAATGGCGGAAAGATTGCCAGATGAGTAGTGTAACTTTTAGAGTTGTGGAACTTATTGAAACCTCTAATCGGGATATTGAAGCATATCATTCGCAGCAATACAACGAGGCCCAGCTTCGTAGAGAATTCATCGACCCGTTTTTTGAAGAATTAGGCTGGGACGTAACGAACAAAGCCGACAACGCCCACGGTGGCTGGCCAATAAAATAGGAGTTACATCAAAAATGGCAAAACGTGAGGACAAGGGAACAACCAGAGCAGGATTTATAAATTCCAACAAACAAAAAAACCTCGGAAAACGTCAGCCACCTCTCGAAGGAACAGATAATTACCAGTATGTGTATGTAATGAATTGCACAAAATGTGGGCTTATCTATGGCGCAAATGGTTCAGACATCCACCTGAGAAAGTGTCCTAATTGCCAGATAGGCAGACCGGGTCTGGCATTGTTAGCAGATGAAATTAACAAGATGGCAATAGTAGCTGGTGTAGATGGTTGTAAAACTGGCTGGCTTTGTGTAGCAAAGGACTTTGAGACAGGGCTAATCATCTCGGATGTTTTCGGCAATGCCGAGTTACTTCTTCAGCACAAGCTGGAGCCATCAATTATTGCCATTGATATACCAATTGGATTGACAGAAAACGGATCTCGGCAGTGTGACATTGAGGCTCGGAAATTATTAGGTCCCAGGGCGTCGAGTGTCTTTCCAGCTCCTATTCGTCCAGCACTTCAATCCAAAACACGCCAACACGCAAATGAAATCCGCCGGAAAATAGAAGGAAAAGGCGTTTCTGCACAAGCATTTGGAATTTACAAGAAAGTTTTGGAACTCGATAAGATACTTTCAGCTCAGCCTCAGTTACAGCAAAAAGTAAAGGAGGTGCATCCTGAACTATGCTTCTGGGCATGGAATAATAAGCGTGCCATGTCATATAAAAAGAAATCCGATGATGGTAAAGCAGAACGACGCAATTTAGTTGCTAAGCACTTTGGAACCAAAGTTATAGAAGAGATTCGTGCTAAATACCTTGTAAAATGTGTAAGCCACGATGACATTTATGATGCTTTTGCAGCACTTTGGACCGCCGAGCGGATTTTTGAGGGCAATGCTGGAGTGATTCCCGATCCTTCACCACGGGATGCGATAGGGCTTCGTATGGAAATGTGGTATTGAGTTCATAACAGTGGCTGGCCAATAAAATAAATTTTGGGAGAGATAAGAGATGACGAAGAAAAAGAAGAAGCGAAAGACAAAACGTGGAACACGGTCGATAATTCAGGGTCATC
>JBAQFY010000061.1:0-11920 GCA_049287505.1 Sedimentisphaerales bacterium
TTTAACACAGGAGGTCGATTATGCCTGAATTTGGTTCGCCTTTTTCCGGGCTTGCAAACGACAGAAAGCTCACAGATTCCGAATTGGTTCGCGCTATAAGGTTTTTGGTCGCCGCCGAGTATGAAGCTGTTCAGCTTTATGTGCAGCTTGCCGAATCAACCGATGACAAACTCGCCCAGGAGGTCCTGAAGGACATAGCCGATGAGGAAAGAGTGCACGCCGGCGAGTTCCTTCGGCTGCTAAAGCAGCTCGCCCCGGACGAAGAAAAATTCTATGATGAAGGCGCTGAAGAGGTACAGGAGATAATAGACAAGCTCAAAAGCGGCTGATAATATCACCCAAAGAATTATCTCCTATAAATGAGCACCGCGATATCGTCGGTAAAGATTGCCTTGTAAAGTAAGATATTTCGCACTACTTTGACTATTCGTTCTCAGGTTCAACAACGCGGCGGATGTCTTTGCCGCAATACTGGCATTTACCACTTAGGATCATTTCGTCTTGCCTCATTTCTGCTTTCTCAAGGACAATGGGTACTGAACCCAGGCATCTACTGCAGAATACGTTGCAGAGGATTTCCCGCTGTGCCCACTCTGGAATAACCTTCCAGCGTTTCTCGGCGTCCGCTGTGAATGGATTGTGTGGTTGAATTGGTCTTATCATTTTACACCGCCATTATACAATAATTATTAAGGCTTCGATATTTCGCACCACTGAATATTCCGTTGCCCACCAGTCGGACATGTGAACTCAGGTGCCGAACCGTGCAACGTGTGGTCATTTTGTAGGTTACACTCCTTTGTTGTGCCTTTTCATTTCAAAGGGTTCACGAACCAGAAGCCGATGCATGCCACGGCGATGAGAATCCACATGAACAACTCACCAATCCAAGTCATGAACCCTCGAGTGTCTTTGATTTCGGGATAGTTCTTGGTGAGTTCTCCGCGGTACTTCCACCACGATCGAAGGTTGACAGCCATTAGTATGATCGTGCCGAGGCCGAGAAGCGAAAGTGCTGCGCTCGCGGGTAGCGCGAGCCCTTCTCGGCGCGGGTCGGTTGCGTCGAGATTGATATGGACGTAGTACACGCCGCCCATGATGGCAGTGGCCACGGCAAGAAACTTGGAAAACGCCTCGAGAATCTTATCATTCAGGTACCGCAAGTGCGACTTGATCTCGTTGTATTGTTCGGTGTCCGGGACGTCCATATGATATTCTCCATTCTTTGGCACAACATAATTATATACAACACGATTTCCACTGATTTTATGCTGCCATTATGCTAATATCCACAAAATACTTGTCCGCCGAAGCCTTGGCGAAGGCGGATTTCGCTTGAAGCCCGGCAATAAGCGTATTCCTGCCACAGATGACGGATAGAGCAGAGAGATTTCATTTTTCTTAGACACTGATTTACACTGATATTGCTCATTTTTTTTCTATGCGCTATACGGTAAACGTCAAGCGGTTTCTCGGGTGGGCGACCCACAGGTCGAGTCATTAAATGATCTATCTTGGTATAGATTGCTCAATCATACTAAGAAGAAACTCACAGAGCTGAATAATGCTTAATGCAAATCGGTAGTCTCCCTTTAGTACCTCTTCGTTGTGCATGAATGCATTACGAATGTAGAGAAAAAAACCTTGAGTTAAAACAAAGGCCCCATGATTGGCGCGAGCAGCAACAGCAACTGGAGGAATAAGGCAGCCTTGCTCTTCATGGTAGGCAACTTTTGCCAATTCAACACCGGAAACCTCCTTGGCTTCATCTTTTCCAATATCCAGACATTTCTTGCGAAGCGATGATTCCACCAACTGAATTGTGCCTGTAACTGCAAGATTAAGGTTCTTCCTTAAAATAGCAGCAGAGACCACGGATCGTACATCACTTCGTTGAATAGAATTCTTTAGCTGTTCTATGAAATCAGTGTATTCTTGGCGCTCAGTTAGCTCTAAATGAAGCTGTTCAGCAATTAATTCAAACACTTGATTCGCATGATTGCTAAAAACTTTTGCGTTGACCAGCTCAATACTGGGGTAATGATCTGAAGACCAATCAGCAATAGCGAACTCCTGATATCGAACAGTAATCCAGCCTATTCTGTGATTGTGAAAGCGATCCCATCTTGGGAAAACATCTAGACTATACTTACGGATCTTACCTGCATACTTTCTAAAACATCTGTCAAACATCCACCATGACCAAAATCCAAACTGGGCCTTAAAACCTGGATCTGTCTTATAAGGCCTGATCTGAGATGGGCGGAGGATAGCGTTTCCATGGCGTCTAAGGAATGAATTAAGTGTATGGATGTCACTTAAAGACAACTCTCGATACTTATAATACCTTGCCTTGAGAGAAAGCATTTTAGTCTACATCGATTATCCGAACATAACAATATACAGCATTTATCCGCCGCTCATTTGGCGGACTTTTTGTTAATCAAACCGACCGAATTATTTCCAATGCATGTTTGTAAATCAATGTTAAAAATTCCGCCTCTGCTAATCCTATTATGATTAGGATTGTCGCTTAAGGCAAGAAAAAAATCCACGCAAAGCCAGGATTCCACGTTGTTTTTGGCCTTATGAATTTCGGTAATTCGGATTTGTTTAGAACTTAGGATTTAGATATTAGAATTTTTTTATAGTCTCCACGGCGCGCGCATAGGTCTCGCTTTCATCTTGTCCGCTTCCGGGTCATTCAAAAATCGTTCTCTTTTGGGGTCCCACCTCAGCGGCCGTTTGAGCCAGTATGCAATATTACCCAGATGGCAAACGGTAACCGAACGACAGCCGACCTCAGCGTCGCTGGCCGGTCTTTCGCGGGTGCGAATACATTGCAGAAAATTATCCGGATGATTTTTGCTTTCGTACAGATGAATCTCATCTGGCCCGAGTTTCTGTCTGACTAAACTTTCCGGCTCCGTTATCAAGTGCTCCCGGCTAACCTCAATCTTCCCTTCTGTCCCTGTAAACAAAACGCCCGGCACCTCTTTGCTAATCTTGTCGCGCGTCATAATCGTGCCGTTCGCGTATTTATAGGTCAGCACTTTGTAATCTTTACCGTCCGGCGGAATGATTTCCACCGGCCCACTTTCATCCATCCCCATAGCCCACTGTGCGGTATCGAACATGTGCGCCCCCCAGTTGGTCATTTCACCGCCCGAATAGTCGCGATACGCCATCCACCCGCCGGGCGCAATCTTCGAGGTATAAGGCCTCCAAGGTGCCGGCCCCAGCCACATATTCCAGTCAAGCCACTGCGGCTGTGGCTCCGCAGGCGCATCGCACTCCCACAAAGGCGGCCCGCCGACATTGACCGTTATAGATTTTACATGGCCGATATACCCGTTGCGAACCAGCTCACAGGCAAACCGAAATTCCCGCCACGAGCGCTGCTGAGTACCCGTCTGGAATATTCGCCCGTATCTTTTAACCGTATTGGATAACTCTCTGGCCTGTCTGATGGTAAGCGAGAGCGGCTTCTCACAATAAACGTCCATACCGGCCTTTACAGCGGCGATAGATGTCAGGACATGCCAGTGGTCCGGCGTAGCTACCAATACCGCATCGATATCCTGCCGTGACACAAGCTCCCTGAAATCATTATAGCCGGCGCAGTCGTTGTTGCCATAATGCTTGTTGACGATGTTACGGGCATTATTGAGATTGTTTGCATTTACATCGCATACAGCTACAAACTGCACCTGTGGCTTACTAAGAAAGCCTCCGCCCTGGACCCAGATACCTCCGCCGACGTGCCGTGTGCCCTGGCCCCCGACACCAATAGCACCCATTACAATTCTATTGCTCGGTGCAACGGCCCCTGTCTTACCCAGCGCCGAAGAGGCAACTAAATAGGGAAAACCCGCCGCTGCTGCAGACGCAGCCGCTGTTTTCCTCAAAAATTGACGTCGATTAATTCCTCTTGCCTTCATAATAAGAATTCCCCTATCCCTTAATTATTGCCGTTTCCAATAAAGAAGTTTAACTATTTGATTTGCCTTCGGCGAAGCTATTTCAATAGATTCCTCCGCTTCGGCACGACAAAGCCGTGCCTTCGGTCGGAATGACAGCAGGTATAGAATGTTACACTCACTTTTTAGAAACGGCACTATTTCCTGTTGCGAAAGAGTATTTGTCATTCCCGAGGAAGCGGGAGTCCAGCTTTTTCGCTCTGGACCGCTGCTTTTGCAGGGGTGACATCGTCGATTTTTGTTTTCCGCAATAGATACTAACTAACAAATGATAATCAATTTTCAACTTTTTAAAAACTGTCAACCAAAAGCAAGTCTTCAAAAATCAATAGTCGGTAATCAATTTTACAGCCGCCAGGGTGCACGCATCGCGCGGGCGAGCATATTGTTAGCTGACGAGTCATTGATGAAGCGTTCTTTCTGTGGGTCCCATTTTAATTTTCGGCCTAACATCATCGCGATATTGCCCAGATGGCAGACGGTACTTGTGCGTTGTCCAATCTCCACCGAGGCGATCGGGTCCTTGCGGCTCTTAATACAATCCAGGAAGTCCTGCCTGTGGTCATTGCTATTGTACAGGTGAATCTCGTCCGGCCCGATTTTCGTTGTCAGAAGCGACTTCGGCTCGGCATCTATTTTGCCGCGTGTTACAAGTACCCATCCTTCAGTGCCTTCGAAACGTGTATTACCCCCGCCGCTTTTAAGAAACAATTTGACACCGTTTGCATAGGTGTACTCAATGTTCTCGTTCTGAGCGGTGGTAAACAGCCCGGTCTTGGGGAAATCGCCGCTGCCAACAATTTCAGCCGGACCGGTATCATCGGCTGCGTTACCCCATTGGGCAATATCGAGATAATGAGCGCCCCAGTTGGTCATTTGGCCGCCGGAGTAGTCCAGAATAAAGCGAAATTGATAGTGACATCGCTGCTCGGTGTACGGCTCCCACGGCGCAGGCCCTAACCACATATCGTAATCGAATCCTTCCGGCACCGGCTCGGGATTCCACGTGGGCGGGCAGGTGCGGTTATTACCATGAATTTCGACTCTCATAGTGTGCAGTTTTCCGATCCGTCCATTGCGGACCAGCTCGCAGGCGAAGCGAAACTCGCTGCCCGAACGCTGCTGAGAGCCGGTCTGAACAACCCGACCGTACCGCTTCACCTCATTTGCAAGCACACGCCCCTCAGCTATTGTCAAAGTCAGAGGTTTCTCACAAAACACATCCATACCCGCCCTGACCGCCGCAATCGAAATCGGCACGTGCCAGTGGTCAGGCGTCGCCACTACCACCGCATCGATATCATCCCTGGCCAGCAACTCACGAAAATCCCCATAGCACGAGCCCGCCCCAAGGCCCGCCGTCTGACGGGCTTCTTCCAAATGGCTGACGTCCACATCGCAGAGGGCAATCACTTCTGAAGCGGATTTACCTTTAAAATCCTTCATATTACTATTGCCCTGACCTCCCAGACCGATAATGCCCATCGTGATTCGATTACTGGGTGCGTTTGCGCCAAACACCGAAGGAGGTACGATTGTTGGCCAGGCTATAGCCGCTCCGGCGGCGACTGCTGATTTCTTCAAAAACTGCCGGCGGGTTACTATCATTGCTTTTTTGCTTCTTCCGCGGTTCATTGTTTCTTCCTTTTTGCTTTATGAAGATTTCAGTTCACTATTGAAGAGTTTTTATTCTCAAACTGCGAAATGCAAGCCTGTCGCCGTGCCCACAAAAAGCGATATAACCCTTGTCTCGTTTCAGGCCGGGATGTTCATTTCCGTCCATCGTTTTGGGCGTGCCTGCCTTGTCGATGTCCGCGTCAACAATTGTTGTGCCGTTGAGTTTGACCGTGATATGCTTGCCGTTGGCGATGACCTCCTCGTAATTCCAATCACTTTCAGCACACTTGCCCTCGGGCCACTCAGCCACAGGCTTTAGGTGTCCGCGCTTCGCCGGAACAACACCGTAAATAGAACCGTGAAACTGATAAGGCCTGAGATTTTTATACTTCTGGGCCGTGTCATCAAGTATCTGCAGCTCCATCCCCTCATACGCAGCATCGACGTTTATCGGCGTGCGAATCCCAAGACCATTATTTGCCCCGGGCGTCAGCTTGAACTCGAACCGCATAATGAAATTGCCGTACTCTTGCGCCGTGTAAAGGTCACCGCCGCCGAGCTCGGGCTCAACAACAATCATACCATCCTTGACGAGGTAACCTTTGGTATTGCCCTGCCAGCCGGTGAGGTCCTTTCCGTTGAAGAGCAGCTTAAAGCCCTCGGCCTTTTCCTTCTCGTTGAGCACATTAGTTATCTCCCGAAGATATATGTTCCTGAAATACAGCGGGCTGCTGTGGGACTGAAGCTCTATCTGGCCGTTGGGGTAAATTGGCTTATCCCGCTCCCAGTAGTTCTCCATTACCACATTCTCAACCACTAACACATCATTCAGATATATCGTTACCAGCTCACCTATCATAATGATTCTGAATGTATTCCACTGCCCGACCGGCTTATCCGCCACTTTTAACGGCTTGCTCGGTGCCTTCTGGTTGTTATACAATCCGCCCGAGCCGACCTGGGCGCCGACGTTCCTGTTCGCCGTGTCCCATATTTGTACCTGAGGCGAACCCCGCAGATAAATGCCGCTGTCCCCGCCCTTCTCAATCTTCCAGTCCACGAACATCTCGAAATCGCCGTAGTCCTTTGCCGTACAAAGACTGTGCCCTTTGCCGTCAAAGCAGAGCACACCATCGACCACCTTCCAGTGCGCTCTCATATCCTCATCCGCCTCGGCCTGGGCCTTGGCCAATTCTTCGCTGCTCATTTCGTCCCGACTTTTCGGATTACCCACCAATCCCTTCCAGCCCGTCATGTCCCTACCGTTGAACAGCGCCACAAACCCTTCCGGCGGCTGATTCAAACTTGTTTGTTGCCCATCCGCTCTTGTCGCCCCATAACCCAGGCATACCAAAACAATCACCAGCGAGGCAATACTTAATAATAGATTTGAATTAGACGTGCGTTTCTTCATTTTTGCTTCTCCTTTTCTTAATGCAGGCAGCCAGTATTCACCCCCTTTTCTGTCTTCGACAGAAGACAAGGGGGCCGCTCCTCACAGTCACTTCAACAGCTCCGAGTCAACATTTGATAACCCGTGCTCTAAGAAAGGGTGAAAGAGGGGACTCGAACCCCCGACCCCTGGAACCACAATCCAGTGCTCTTACCAACTGAGCTACTTTCACCATAACTCTTCACCCTGCCAGTAAAAAATGTATTTTATCCGGCCTGCCCATTTACGTCAATGCCCGTTTTTGCCCATTTTCCCTGCCTAAAATTCTCTGGAGAAATTCCGCACTTTATTGTGTAATATCCCAAAATGGAGTTATAGTTTAGAGTTTCAAATAAAAAACTGACCTGCCATTCCAAATAAGGCTTTAGCCCTGAGCGTAATCGAAAGGGTAAGTGGAGAGTTTCACTTCATCATTCGAAATTCCTTGTTCGATATTCGTCATTCCTTCTGGTCGTTCCCAACAGAGCCCCAAGTATAAACACTGGGTCATTTCGAGCAGAGTCGAGACACAAAGTGGCGGTAGCTAAATCTATTAGGATTTGTCATTCCGCGCAAGCGGTAATCCAGTATCAAGTACCCAATCTCCAATTCTCTAATCCCCTCACGAAATGGGGGTTGTTTAGCCCCGCAATTTATCGTGCGAGCTGTTTTCGACGAGACATGGGTCACGAGTATCGAGAATCCAGCATCCGTCCTCCCTCTTCCGTCGTCCGTCCTCTGTTTTCTGTCCTCTGTTCTTTTACCTGATACCCTGCTGTTCTGATAACCTGATAACCGTTTACCATCTTACGAGCATCGAGTATCGCTTGTCCGCCGACTTGTCCGTCATAGTTTTAACGAAGATGGAAGCTTCAGCAAAGGCGCAAGCATCCAACTTTAGCGCAATTCCTGCCAAGCCGTGGCTCTGGCCGCGATGCGTCGCAGCGGACTGGCACGGCTGGTAGGCACTTTAGCTCACTTACCTGTGGCACGAGTAAGGCACTTTATCTCTAAGGGATTTAGCTCACTTTAGCTCACTACTCACGTACCGCCGCTTGTGCGGCTGCAAGCCGGGCAATTGGCACCCTAAACGGCGAACAGGATACATAATTCATTCCGACCCGATGACAAAAATCAATGCTGTCCGGGTCGCCCCCGTGCTCGCCGCAGATACCGACTTTAAGGTTCGGCCGCGTTGACCTTCCTCGCTTTATACCCATATCCACCAGCTGCCCCACACCTTCCTGGTCCAGCGTCTGGAAAGGCTCCGCCGTCAACACCTTTTTCGCAAGGTAATCAGGCAGGAATTTCCCGGCGTCGTCACGACTGTATCCGAACGTCATCTGTGTCAGGTCGTTCGTCCCGAAGGAGAAAAACTCCGCCGTCTCCGCAATCTCATTCGCCGTAACGGCAGCTCTGGGGATTTCTATCATCGTCCCAACAAGGTATTTCACACGCACTCCCGCCTTTTTCATCGCAGCTTCCGCAACCTCAACAGCTAATTGCCGCTGGTTCTCAAACTCCGCCTTTGTACCAACAAGCGGAATCATAATCTCAGGATGCACCTTCACGCCCTGCTTGGCGACCCGACAGGCCGCCTCGATTATCGCCTGAACCTGCATAGCCGTAATCTCCGGGTACGTAATACCAAGACGACAACCCCGGTGCCCTAACATCGGGTTCAGCTCGTGCAGCGACTGAACTTTTGCCTTGATTGCCCCGGCGGAAACGCCCATTTGCTTTGCCATCTCCGCCTGAGTTTTATCATCCTGCGGAAGGAACTCGTGCAACGGCGGGTCAAGCAGACGAATCGTAACCGGCAGACCTGCCATTGCCTTAAAAATGCCCACAAAATCTTTTCGTTGAAGAGGTAGCAGCTTCTTCAAGGCCTTCTTTCGGCCGGCTTCGTCATCGGCCAGTATCATCCGGCGCATTGATGTAATCCTGTCCGGACCGAAGAACATATGCTCCGTCCGCGCCAGACCGATGCCCTCGGCCCCGAAAAGCCGCGCCAGCTTCGCATCCCGCGGGTTATCCGCATTCGTCCGAATCTTCAGCTTTCGTAATCCATCTGCCCAAGACATGAGCTCCTTGTAGTGTACGTTCTTCTTTGGGTCTGCTGGAATCAGGTTCAGCTTGCCGTCATATACTATCCCTTTCGTGCCGTTGAGCGAAATCCAGTCCCCTTCGTGCAGTTTCTTACCGTCCATTGACAGCACCTTACTCGTGGCATCAACGTTCAATGCGCCGCAACCGACGATGCAGCACTTCCCCCAGCCCCGCGCAACCAGCGCAGCGTGGCTCGTCATACCGCCTTTAGCCGTCAAAATCGCCTGTGCCGCGCTCATACCGTGCACATCTTCCGGGCTGGTCTCATCACGAACAAGTATCACCTTCTTGCCCGCCTTCGCCCAGCTTTCCGCATCATCGGCGTTAAACACCACCTGCCCGACACCGCCCCCGGGACCTGCCGGCAGCCCCTTCGCCAGTTTCTGTGCCTTGCCTTCGGCCTTCGGGTCCAGCATCGGGTGCAGCAGCTCGTCCAGTTGAGCAGGCTTGACTCGCAGGATTGCCTCTTTCTTTGATATCAGGCCTTCCTCGCACATCTCCACCGCCATTCTTACTGCCGCTGTACCATTGCGCTTGCCGACCCGCGTCTGAAGCATAAACAATGTGCCGTCCTGGATTGTGAATTCCACATCCTGCATGTCACGGTAGTGCTTCTCAAGTTTCGTGCGGATTTCCGCAAGCTGCTCGTACAGCTCCGGCATCAGCTCCTCCAGAGATGGAAGGTGTTTCGAGGCATCCATTTTGGAAATCAAGTTGATTGCCTGCGGGGTGCGGATGCCCGCCACCACGTCCTCACCCTGAGCATTCACTAAAAATTCACCGTAGAACTTGTTCTCCCCGGTCGCAGGGTCCCGCGTAAAGCCCACCCCTGTCGCAGAGCTGCTGCCCATATTGCCGAATACCATCGTCTGTACATTCACTGCCGTTCCCCAGTCGTCCGCAATGCCTTCAATCCTCCGATATGACACTGCCCTCCTCCCGTTCCACGACCAGAAAACGGCGGATATCGCCCCCCAGAGCTGGTCGTACGGGTCATCCGGAAAATCCTTTTTCAGGACCTGCTTGACCTTTTTCTTGAAGACTTTCACGAGTTTTTTAAGGTCATCGACATCCAGCTCCGTGTCGTCCTTTACACCTTTGCCGTCTTTCATCCTCTGCATCTCTTTTTCCAGCTGTTGCCGAATGCCTTGGCCTTGCCTCGGCTCAATCCCGGCCGCCTTCTCCATGACCACATCGGAATACATCATTATCAGCCGTCTGTACGCATCGTACACGAACCGCTCACTGCCGCTCCTGGCAATCAGCCCGGCTATTGTGCTCTCTGTCAGACCAATGTTGAGCACGCTCTCCATCATCCCGGGCATCGATATACGAGCGCCCGAGCGCACTGAAAACAGCAGCGGATTCTTTGGGTCACCATATCGAGTCCCCATGATATTCTCGACCTTCTTCAAAGCAGCATCCACTTCTTCCCGCAGCCCTTTTGGGTACTTGCCTCCGGTCTTCATAAAGTAAGTACAAACGGCCGTCGTAATGGTAAAGCCCGGCGGAACCGGCACGCCAAGATTGGTCATCTCGGCAAGATTTGCACCCTTGCCGCCCAGAAGCTCCTTCATCTTTGCATCGCCTTCGGCTTTACCGCCGCCGAAAAAATATACCCTTTTTTCTGCCATACTAAAATTCTCCTTCTAAGTACAATTTCACATTTAAATAATCCCTAAATGCAGGGAATATACCCAATAATTCTACACATCCACCCAGTAACTCGTGCTATGTAGCGACTTCGCAGAGTAGCAACTGCTATCTATAAAAAAACAAGACCAAACACTATATTAGCCTTGTTGGAATATGTCAAGCCCATTAGAAATTTCTTACATATCGGCATCTTAGTTCTGCCTTATTTTTCCCTTGATTTGCAACTCTATATGTGTGTATAATTGTGCCCTGTTTTGCAACTTTATTTGTATTTGTAAGAGAGGTAGTTTTAATATGGGTGAGAAAAGAGCGTTTACAGGGATTTTACGTCAGGCTATCCGTCTAAGTATGCTGGTATTAGTGAACTCATTGGCCGCTGCCCCTGTCAGGTCGGCATCAATTCCCATAGAGAATGCCTCGTTTGAGGCACCTGCGATTGACCCCAATGCCTTTCCGGCAGTGCCTGATGTGGACCATTGGACGGAAATTGACCTGGACACCTTGTCCAGCACCAACACCGGCGTGTTCGCCAATACCCCGGTAGGCAGCCCGGATAGCATAATCAATGCCGACGGAAACCAACTGGCCTTTCTGGGGTCGCAGCAGGGCAATGCCTTAGAGCAGGACCTGGACGCTATATACAAGGTGGGCTGCGACTACCAACTGACCGTGGCCGTAGGCGTATCCGGGAGATTCCCGCCGTCGAGCGCAGAGCCGGCGGATTCCCTCGAGCTTGTGCTCTACTATCGCGACGCCAACGAGCCCGTGGACATTGTGAGTCAGACAGTCGAGGCGACAGGCCTATCTGTGACCCAGCTTACGGATGTCTCGCTGTATCTTCCGACGGTACAGCCCGGCGATGCCTGGTCGGGGATGGCCATCGGGCTGGCCCTTCGTGCGGCGGGGATGCCGGGCGGGTTCTGGGACCTGGACCACGTCCGCCTCTTAGAATCGTTACCCGTATTGATTCCAATAGAGAATGCCTCGTTTGAGGCACCTGCGATTGACCCCAATGCCTTTCCGGCAGTGCCTGACGTGGACCATTGGACGGAAATTGACATAGACACCTTGTTCAGCACCAATACCGGCGTGTTCGCCAATACCCCAGTAGGCAGCCCGGATAGCA
>JBAQFY010000062.1:0-7946 GCA_049287505.1 Sedimentisphaerales bacterium
ATAGTTGACCAGAATCCGATTGGTGGACTATGAACACTCTTGTAAAAGCCGTGCTGGCAATCGCTGGCTTAGTGGTGTGTGCCTACGCCATATATTTTATGTACCGGTCACTTAGCGTAGGTTCCACCAAAGACAAACAGAAGTGGGCAAAAGCAAGGGTCTTGATGAGAAAGGAAACGCACCATATAAGCGTCCTGTTAACTGAGGTTTTTCGATTTTACTGGTCTAAGGAGTAGCTATGAAAACCCTTCGACAGGCTCAGGTCGTGATTTTTTCGCTCAAAAGAAAACGAGGGACAGTCATATATTAAAGGCTGGGGCGAATGTAAATGGATAGTTAATTGGTTTATTAGTATCTGTTGCGGAAAACAAAAATCGACGATGTCACCCCTATGGAAGCAAGGGTCCAGAGCGAAAAAGCAGGATTCAATATTCTGGATTCCCGCTTCCGCGGGAATGACAACGGGTTGTTATACGGAAACGATATAATCGGTAGTTGGCTTATTGAAAGTGAGCGGAGCAATGATGGATAAAGTGGAGCGGATAGCCGTTATAAGGAACGAAATTGAGGCGCAGCTTTTAGCCGGCGAGCTCGCCGAGCTTGATATCCCCCACCTGATTAAAAGCTATTATGACGGCGCTTTCGATGGAGTTTACCAGTTCTCCAAAGGGTGGGGACATATCGAAGCACCATCCGAATTCAGGGACAAAATACTGGAAATCCTCAGCGGCTTAAGGCAAGGGTTTTTAGATATAGAAGACGATGCTATAGAAGATGAATGACAGAGGACAGAAGTCAGAAGACGGACGATGGAGGACGGAAGGCGGAGCACGGATGGGTCCCCGGCAGAAGAGCCGTGGAAGCACACCCGGTGGGATAAATGGTTTTTTAAAACTTGTGCTTTACAATGGGCGAAATTCACGGACTTTTCGGCTGGACAAGAGTGGTATAAGCAGATAAATTACGTCGCTAAGAGAGAAAATTATAGTGACGCAAGACAGTGGCAAAACGTTGCCGAGCCCTGTCAGGCTGACGAAGTGACTTACATCGCAGAATTTATCATATTCCGGTTCTTATACGGAAAGCATATAAACGTAGTCCGGCAAGGAAAGGAGAAATTCGTATGAATAAATGTCGTGTTCTTGCAGCTACCTGCTTAATCTTGGTGGTGATTTCAACAGTCACAGCACAGCAGACGGTCCCCGACGGCAGCTTAAAGAAAGTCGATACATCATCAACTGAGTACAAGCTGGTTTGGTCGGATGAGTTCAACAAAGACGGTCGGCCGGACCCCTGCAACTGGACTTATGAGATCGGCTTCGTCCGGAATCAGGAACAACAGTGGTATCAGCAGGACAACGCTCGGTGCGAAAATGGTCTGCTTATCATTGAGGGCAGACACGAACGCAAACCCAATTCCCGTTACAAGCCCAACAGTAAAAGCTGGAGAGAGAACAGACAATATGCTGAGTACACGTCCGCAAGTCTGACTACCAAGAGTTTGCACACCTGGATGTACGGTCGTTTCGAAATGCGAGGCCGGATCGACACTCGTGCCGGCCTCTGGCCCGCTTTTTGGACGTTGGGTACAGAGGGGAGGTGGCCGAATTGCGGTGAGATTGACATTATGGAATACTACCAGGGCATGCTTCTGGCAAACGCAGCCTGGGGCTCAGAGAAGCAACGAGTGCCCAGGTGGGACGATACCCGCAAGCCCATCACCGAATTCAACGACCCCAACTGGTCCACGAAGTTCCATGTATGGCGGATGGACTGGGATGTGGACAGCATTAAGCTCTATGTTGACGAGATACTTCTGAACACGATTGACCTCAAGAAAACATTTAACAAAGACAAGGATGGAAAGAATCCCTTCCGTCAACCGCACTACATAATCCTAAACCTCGCCATTGGCGGTTCAGCCGGAGGCAATCCCTCAAATACAAAGTTTCCGGCAAAATTTGAGGTAGATTATGTTCGCATATACAAAAAACAACCTCAGAACACGGCTGCCGAACCAAATGCTCAAAAGGCCTCAAATTAAAGCCTTAGCGAAAAACTAACCAGTAAATTAAACTTACCCTTGACATTGGCCGAAGAATAGGGTAGTTTCGACTTGCAATTTTCGATTGGCGATTGTTAAGGTAGGCGTATTATGAATAGTATCATAGACAATGCGATTATCATAATTATTGAGGAGAAGCTCAAGCTGCCCTGAGAAAGCAGACCAATCAGGTATCTAAAAGCCTTCCAGAGCAGCAAACTCTGGAAGGTTTTTTTGTTGGTGGATAAGGATAAGGAGACAAAATGGCAGAGGAAATTACTATAAGAAAAGCGACCAAGAAAGATGTTTCATCAATTGTTGAGTTGTGGAAGGAGCTTATGGATTTCCACAAAAAGCTGGATGCGTTTTTCAGCAGGTCGGCTTCGGGGCACGAGCGGTTTGCGGAATTCCTGCTCGGTAACATCGAGAATAAAGATTCATGCGTGCTTGTGGCAGCAGATGGAGGGCGTCTGGTTGGCTATTGTCAGGCCTGCATGGCAAAATATCCGCCGGTATTGGTAGGAGAGAAATATGTCGAAATTTTCGATATGGCTGTTACTGAAAAGTATCAGCGGCAAGGTATAGGCCGAATGATTATTGATGCGCTGCGCCTGTGGTATGCAGATAAGAATGTTGACCGCATCGAGCTGAAATATTTGACTGCGAACAAGACAGCGGAGGAATTCTGGATTAGGATGGGATTTAAGCCATATCTTAAAACGGCATTTCTTGAAATATGATTGGCTGGTAGTAATGTTGACATGTATGATTTTGGTACTTATGATACAGAATTCATTTTGGTAAAAATTTTGAGGATTTGTTAGATGTCGGATGAAAAAGGCAATAAAAAGAAAATAACCACAGATTACTCGGATTGCGCAGATAAAATAAAAAGGGAAAAATCGGTGAAATCAGTGAGGGACCCCGCTTCGCGGGAACCCAAATCCGTGGTTGAAAAAGGTTATCGCGATACTTTATGCCTGCCGAAAACCGGCTTTTCTATGAAGGCGAATCTCGTTCAGCGTGAGCCGCAGTTGCGTAAAAAATGGGCGAAGGAAAAAATTTATACCCAAATCAGAAAGGCCCGTGAAGGTGCGCCTTTGTATATACTGCACGATGGGCCGCCCTACGCCAACGGCGATATTCATATGGGGCACGTCATAAATAAGGTCCTTAAAGACCTTGTTGTTAAATATAAGACTATGGCCGGCTTTGATGCGCCGTACGTGCCGGGCTGGGACTGTCACGGCCTGCCCATAGAATCAAAGGTGGTGGCGGAGCTCGGTGAAAAAGTCCGTCAGATGACAAAGCTCGATATCCGCAAGGACTGTTACAAATACGCAAGTAAGTATGTCAAACTTCAGAGCAGACAGTTTCAGGAGCTGGGGATATTCGGCGATTTCGAGAATCCGTATCTTACGTTTAAGCCTAAGTACGAGGCGGGAATTCTGGAAGTATTCGCTGAGCTGGTCGGTAAAGGATTGGTTTATAAACAATTGAAGCCGATTCACTGGTCGATTGGGTGTGAGACGGCGTTGGCTGAGGCGGAGCTGGAATATAAGGATATTTCATCGCCGAGTATCTTTGTGAATTTTCCGGTTGCTCAAGACAGTATAGGGCGACTAGTGGAGCTTGGTCTTATTGAACAAAGCCTGGCCGAGGGTGCAAAGGTCTGCTTTATGATATGGACGACTACGCCATGGACGTTAGCAGCGAATCTGGCGATAGCTGTGCATCCTTATTTAGACTACAAGGCCATTAGCTACGAGAAAGTACTAAAAGGTGATCTTTTCAGCACAAAGTTCGTTTCGATAGTGGCTGCCGAACGTATCGAGGCAGTGGTTTCCGCCGGTTCTTTGGGCGAGGGACAATACGGCGTCAGCGAAAAATCCATCAGAGGCAGCGAGCTCGAAGGGCTGCGCTACGAGCATCCGTTTGTGGAAAAAAAGCCGATGGATAAAGACGCCTTTATGGTCATACTTGCCGAGTACGTTACGATTGAAGATGGAACGGGACTTGTGCATACAGCGCCGGGACACGGTCTTGAGGATTATATGTCGGGGCAAAAGTATAACTTAGCGGTCTATTCGCCGGTAATGGACGATGGGCGGTATGATAATACAGTGCCGGAGTGGCTTCGAGGACGAAATGTTCTCGAAGTGGACAAAGTTGTCAATAGCCACTTGAAGGAATTGGGGCTGCTCTATCATCAGGATGAGATAACGCACAGCTATCCTCATTGCTGGCGCAGCAAGGGGCCGGTTATCTTCAGGGCGACGGAGCAGTGGTTCATTAGTGTCGATAAAGAGCTGCCTGATGTTGGCAAGAGTTTGCGGGATTTAGCTCTTCAGAGCGTAAACAATGTAAGATGGATTCCGGTGTGGGGCCAAAAGCGCATCGCTGGGATGCTGGAATCGCGGCCGGATTGGTGCATAAGCAGACAGAGAAGCTGGGGCCTGCCTCTGCCTGTTTTTATCAACGCCGAGGGGCAGACTTTAATGACGAAGGAATCGGTTCTGGCTGTGGCAAAGCATATTGCCAAGCACGGGTCAGATAGCTGGTTTACCGACTCGCCACGTGAGATTTTAGGCGAGGATTTTGAGCTGACGGAAGGATTTGTCCTCGATGAGCTTCAGAAGGAAGAGAATATTTTCGATGTCTGGTTTGAGGCAGGCTGTAGCTGGTATAGCGTTTGTGTAAAAGAGGCGGGCTGGTCTGTGCCGGTGGATTTGTATCTTGAAGGCTCGGACCAGCACCGGGGCTGGTTTCAACTGTCACTTCTGCCCGGGCTTGGAGTGACGGGCGAAGCGCCGTTCAAGAACGTTTTGACGCACGGTTTTACCGTTGACGAAAAAGGAATGAAGCAGTCGAAATCGCTGGGCAACTATGTCAGTGCTCAGGAGGAGGTGGCGAAATATGGTTCGGATATTCTGCGACTGTGGGTCTCAAGCGTAAACTATCAGGAGGACATAAGGTGTAACGACGAGATAATAGGACGAACACAGGACGCCTACAGAAAAATCAGAAATACACTTAGATACCTGCTCGGCAATACAAACGATTTCGACCCGAAAGCCAGCAGCGTTGCCTATGATGAGATGTTTGAGATAGATAAGTGGGCGATGCAGCAGCTGCAAAAGCTGATTGCCGGTGTTACCGAGGCATACGAGAACTTTGTCTTTCACAGAGTCTTTTCACTTCTTTACAACTTCTGCACGGTCGAGAT
This sequence comes from Sedimentisphaerales bacterium, assembly GCA_049287505.1. Classification (GTDB taxonomy): domain Bacteria; phylum Planctomycetota; class Phycisphaerae; order Sedimentisphaerales; family Anaerobacaceae; genus NIOZ-UU13. The sequence continues at coordinate 5,271 of JBAQFY010000062.1, forward strand.
GAGCAGTATCTATATGGATGTGCTCAAGGACAGGATGTACTGCGATGTGTCGGACAGCTTGTCGCGGCGCAGCGCCCAAACAGCAATGTACAAAATACTGGATTGTTTAGTTCGGATGTCAGCTCCTATACTTGTGCATACAGCGGAAGAGGCGTGGATGGAGTTAAACAAGTCGCAGAAGGCAGAAAGTGTACACATAGCCGAAATGCCGAAGGTCGATGATTCGATTGATTTTAGCAGTCACGAGCCGCGCTGGCAAAAGCTGATGGGACTTCGAGATGAGGTTTTGCGGGTTCTGGAAGGTTTGAGGAAGGAGAAAAAGATTGCAAGCAATCTGCAGGCGTGCGTGACCATCAACTGTAATGACGAAGATGCCGGTGTTCTGAATGAGCTCGGCCTTGAGCAGTTCGCGGCACTCTGTATCGTCAGCGAAGTAAAATTGCAAAAGGCGGTCGGTGAAACTACGGTCGTGGCGCAAAAGAGCAGTTACAATAAATGTCAGCGGTGCTGGAACTATTGGCCGAGCGTCGGAGCCGACAGCGAGCATCCTGATTTGTGCAAGAGATGTGTTGAGGTCGTACACTGACTGACGCGGACTCTTTAGGACACTGACTAACACGGACTCTTTAGGACACTGACTGACGCGGACTCTTTGGGACACTGACTAACACAGACTCTTTAGGGCACTGACTAACGCAGACTCTTTAGGACACGGACTGACACAGACTTTTGGGTTTTTCTTTGTCGGATTTGAGGGGTAAAGGTACAGGATATTGTAAATACTTTGTGCATGTGAACACATGCACAAAGTAAGTTGTGTATAGTCCCTTTTGTTGCGTAAGGTTTGGCATCAGATAGAAAAAGTCTGGTGGGTGTTTAGGGTTTTGGAAATCGGCGCAGAAAAAAAGCATGTAGTCTTTTTGATTAATCAAAAGGATTATTTACATATTTAAAAGTATGAGGTTTGGGATAGGTATTAAGAATTAAGAAATTTGAATTGGGTTGGTGTTGCTTGCCTTATGTGAAATTTGTATCTAAAATGGCAAGGCACTGGCTTAAGACACTAACACAAGACTGACGACAGAGAACGGAGGAAAGAGGATGGGATTCCTCGGCTTTGCTGGGGATGTGAGACCCTTCGACTTCGCTCAGGGCTGCGGCTAATTCATGGTAGGTTGTGCTCAGGGCAGGTCTCGAATGAAGAATGTCGAATGGAGAATATTGAAAAAGAAGTTGAGATTGTCACGGTCGCCCCCCCTGCTTTCTTTCGCCCGTACTAAAGTAAACGCGGGTGCAAGCGAAAGCGAGAAGGGGGCCTGCTCGCAATGGCTTTTATAATAGATTCCTCGACTCCGCCCCCGTGCTTTCTTGCGGAAGCAAGAACGGGGGCTACGCTCGGAATGACCAGAAGAAATATCGAATATCGAACAAGGAATGTCGAATGAAGAATATTGAAAAAGAAGTTTAGATTGCCGCGTCGGCTGTGATGCGACCTGCTCGCAATGACACCGCACTAAACCTACCTTTCGATTACACTCCCACCTTCGCAGAAGCTTCGGAGGGCAAGCAGGACAGGTTTTGTACGGGGCAGGCATAAGGGATTGCGTCGTCGTGCCGACGATGGGTAAACAATTACCGGATTGGGCGGCCACATTGGGCCGCCCCTACTTTCTTATTTCTAATTGCTCGCAGGCCTTTTTATAAACTTCATCGACGGTTATGGTATCGACGTTGTGTTTTGGGTCGGTGCTTTTTATCTTAAGGCCTCTGGTATATGGTTCCCTTGCAACGAGACATTCGCTTCTTTCATAAGGGGCTATCCTGGCTGGGTTTGACCAGCTGAACATCAGAACCAACGGCGTGCTTAGAGCAGCGGCGATATGGCCCGGGCCGGTGTCATTGCTTACCACCAGCCTGGCAGATTTCAGCAAGGCTATTAGTTCGCTTAAGGAAGTTCGCCCGGCAAGGTTTGCTATCGGCACATTCGCCAGCCCTTTTAACCTTTCAACAAGACGTGCTTCAACTGCAGTGCCGACGGCAATTAGAGACAAGCCGAACTTTGCAGAGATTTTGTCGGCCAAAGCGGCGAAACGTTTGATGGGCCAACGTTTGTCTTTGTGTGCGGAGCCGGGCACAAAAACTGCGTAATTGTCCGGCGCAATGTTGTGGTTTGCCAATAACCTGCCGACCGAGTCGGCGGCCTCGGGATGGTGCGGTAATACAAACTGTACGCTGAGCTCGGAGGCACCGGCTGTTTTGATTATCTTTAAGTAGTAGTCAACCATGTGAATACAACTCTGTGTCTGGGTGATTTTGTGCGTGTAAAAGAGAGGAGCGAGCTCCCTGGCTTTAGACATTCCGTAACGTTTTTTACAGCCCGAAAGCCAAGCTAAAGAAGCCGTCCTGAAAAGTCCCTGGAAGTCGATTACGGCGTCGAATCTGGCACGGCGGAGCCGCCGAATAAGCGAAATAAGAGAAGCCAGTGCACCGAGATGAAACCAGGCCTTGCCGAGAAATCTGCGGTCAAAAGAAATTATCTCGTCAAGGTGAGGATGGTTTTCGAGAAGCGCAGCAAACTCGGGGCGAATGAGCCAGCTAATCTTCGCATCGGGGAAACTTTTGCGCAAGGCCGTGAGGGCCGGCAGAGCAAGAACGATATCACCCAATGAGCTGGGT
>JBAQFY010000063.1:0-7066 GCA_049287505.1 Sedimentisphaerales bacterium
TTCCTGCGCAAGCAGGAATCCGGGGCCTTTCAATTAGTATTATGTTCAGTTCTTTCGGCAATTTTTAACTGTAATTGGTATTATGCTACTGGGCTTTAATACGGGGATGGGGAATAATCCTTGTTCCCGGGAACATAGAACAGAGTGCTGATTCATAATACTGAATAATGGAACGGCAGGTTTGAAGCAAACCTGCCGTTCGGAGGAAAATTATGTGTAAAACTGCTTTTTTAAAACCTAAACTACTCTTTGTTGTATCTTATCTGCCAATTCTACATTTTCTTCACTTTAGGCTTTTCTTTGAGCCTCATTTCTTTCTTCGTCAAAATTAGGTGTATCTCTTTAAATTTTATTTCTCCGCATTACTATTTTGTAACACGCCTGTTAGTCCTAAGGACTCCACCGTAAGGTGTCCTCCGTAAGGAGTCCCAAGGACTGTGGACTTGCGGAGAAGTCCGCCCGCGGCGGATTTCCTCATCTAATTTAATGGCTGGCACATCCTCAAGCGCAGTCCGGCTTACAGCCGGACACCTTGCGGCGCTTGGGTATGGCTCAGAGCCGGAATCTGCTCGGCTTGACGTGTCGGAGCACAAGAAGTATTATGAAGAAAAAATTTGAAATAATATGAGTTCTTTGGATTTTCGCAAAGCGGGGTCCATCCCACATGCTGACGAAAAAGGAGCTTAGACAATGTTTTATATAGCAACAAAACAACATCATTTTTGGTTCCCGCGAAGCGGGGTCCCCATCAGTGTATATGACATTTGCATTTTCAGTATATTTCTTGCGGGCGGTTTTCTAATGCCGCAACCCTGCACCGGGCAGAACTGGCCATCGTTTCGAGGTCCTCTGGCAGGCGGTATTGCGGAAGGCCATCCGGTTCCGCTCAAGTGGGACGCTGAGCTATACGAAAACATTCGCTGGAAAACTTATATCCCGGGGCTTGGCCATTCGAGTCCGATAGTATGGGGTAATCGCATCTTTATCACTACTGCTGTTCAGGACAAGGGTCAATCAAGTCTGAAGGTGGGCATGTACGGAGATGTCAGGTCGGCAAAAGAAGAGAATGTTTTTAGCTGGCATATTTTATGTGTAGATAGAGAAGCGGGTAAAATTCTGTGGGAACGACGCTCTTGTATGGGAAAGCCAAAGGTAAAAAGGCATCCGAAATCCAGCCATGCAAATTCAACTCCCTGTACGGACGGAAATTATGTCGTTGCGTTCTTTGGCTCTGAAGGTATGTATTGTTACGATATGGAAGGAAATCTTATATGGAAAAAAGACCTGGGTAAGCTTGATTGGGGTTTTTTCAGCAGCCCGGCTGCACAATGGGGAGGAGGAACTTCGCCCGTTATTCATCAGCAGATGGTAATTGTCCAGTGTGATGTTCAGGAGAATTCTTTTATTGCCGCCTTTGACCTTAAGGACGGCACTCAGCTCTGGAAAACTGCAAGGGACGAAGTTCCAACCTGGGGGACACCGACTGTTTACACGGGCAGGGAGCATTCGCAAATCATCGTTAATGGATATAAGCATATCGGCGGGTACGACATTGAAACAGGAAAAGAAATCTGGAAAATGAGGGGTGGTGGTGATATCCCGATTCCAACGCCTATCGTAGCTCATGACTTAATCTTTATTACCAACGCACACGGAGGCATGTCCCCTATCTATGCTGTACGCTTATCAGCAGCCGGCGATATTTCTCTGGATGAAAATGAATCAAGCAATGAGCATATCGCCTGGAGTTATAGCAGAGATGGAAACTACATACCAACACCTGTCATATATAACGAGTATCTATATTGCTGTTCAGATAGAGGCAAGCTAAGCTGTATCGAAGCCGGGACGGGTAAATTGATGTACCGTGAAAATCTAAGCTCCTCCTCTGCTGCTGTTTCAGCCTCTCCCGTTGCGGCAGATGGAAAAATCTACTGCACCGCCGAAAACGGTGACGTATTTGTTGTAAGAGCAGGGCCCGAATTCAACTTGATAGGCACTAATAAAATGAATGAAATCTGTATGGCGACACCTGCAATTTCACAGGGCACTTTGTTCTTTCGTACCAGACATCATCTTGTAGCAGTCGCCGAATGCCCGTAGTTTCTATCTCTCGTGGTACGTGATTCTACACAGGTTTTGGTGGCAGTATCTCACTCAACCCGCCGAACCCAGATACGCCCCCTTGAGGGAATGAGCAGGTCAATCGCTATATGATTCCCTGACTTGATAGTACGGATAGGAATGGGCTTTCCGGCGAACGCCTCTTCAAATCGATTGTCACCTCGATTTTGAATGGTGATGGTAACATTCACCGCTTCATCATTGAAGTTTTGTATGACACAACTCCCGTAGGCGGAAGAGCCAAACGGATGAAACGTAACGCAGCCCGGACCATCAAAAGCCGGGAACATGAGTTTTGGCGGAGTGACAGCGGCATTATCTAATATCAGACGATTACCAAATACATTGCGGAGAGCAGAGAGGGCTGAGCCCTGCATAGCGACAAGGCCCAATGGCCGAGGGCAGAGCAAAACCTCGCCTACTGCATCAAAGTCGGCCTGGCTGTAGGTGTGCGTATTGAGCAGGCTGATACTGCCCTCCGACGTTTCGTTTACGGTAAGAAGAAGAGCAACCTGTTTGTTGCCGAAAGAGCACAATATGTCTGCGGGGCCGGCTTCGACTTCGATTGGCGATTCCAGGTCGATAATTACGTTCGTTTTTTCGAGCTTTTGAGTTTTGCCTGAGAGGGTCATCAGTGATGCGCGAATCGGCTTTGATTGTATGTTTGTGCCAACCTTAATTGTGCGTGCAAGTTCGTTGCCGCCAGGTAGCGCAACCAGCAGACTTGTCGTAAAAATAAGGTGGGCGCCTCTGGATAAGGCCTTATTGATGTGCTCTAAAAGATTTGAATCTGCAGCCGCCTGGGCGGGCAGGAATATGACGGGCGCACTTTCAGGAAATTCGTGCACAGGTATCAGCGGGATACCTAACATGCCTAAGAAATCCATAATATACATATCGCCGGCAGGGTCACTGTTGGGTGGCTTATAGGCGGGGACACCAACGACGGGATGTTCACGGACGAAAGCCGCGAGGTCGGCAAGCCGGTCGAATTCGGCGATAATCTTTTCGTGGTCCGGGTGGCCTTCCATTAGGTTGCCGAAGTTGAAGAAGACCAGCTCCTTCGCCCCGGCCAGGACGCTCGTATAGGCCTGGTCGAGGAAGTCATACTCGGCGCAGTCGCCGTGGTCGAACCATGCACCGCCTATCTTATCACCCGCGATGCCCGCCAGCCAGCGGTAGTTGACAAATCCCTCGTAGGGCTGGACGAAACCGAATCGCTGCGTGTTGCGACCGCGGGTCTCAGTGCCGACCCAGACCCGGTCGAATATCCGGGGGAACGTCTGTGTGTCATAACCGAAAAGGTGAAACCGGTCGTACCACTGGGGATATTTAACTATCATCGTGATGTTGGGATTGACCTGTTTCGCAGGCCCAACGAAGACCGACTGAGCTAATTCGGTGAGCAAAGCTCGCCGATATTCACCCCAGGAACGCTCGCCTTTGGCAGCCTTCGATTCCTCGCTCACGTCGCCTGTGCAGAGGAAATCGTCAACGATAAAGGTATCGAAGATTCCCGCCGCCATACGGATAACTTTCTCGAGGTCGCGTTGGGTCTTTTCATTTTGCCAGTTGAACCAGCCAAGTGGTCCTTTTTGGCGCACGCCGAAATCCCCGCCGGGAACGGTTGCGATACCGCCGACAACCTCGATGCCTTTCTCCCGGAGCCGGTCGCGCATGAAGGTAAGGTGTTCGGCTGACACAATATGACCGCCGCGATAGACCTCGATATAAAGCTTCGTGATGCCCATACGTTGTATGGTTTTCCAGGCCCGCGTCCACATTGCCTCGCTTGTGGCAAGCTGCTCTACCTGGCGCGATGTGGCGTAGGACCCGAAGCGCAGGTCGCTCATCCGTGCACGGGCTTTCTCCTGCTGGGTCCGGGCGGCTGAATGCTCGGACAAAATAGTTGCGAACACTATCGCACCAATCAACACAGCTCGTTTCACAAGTTCACCTGCTATATTTTAAAATACAAAATGTTTGCTATTGTCAATATCGAACCAATCAATATAGCTCGTTTCACAAGGTCGCCTGCTATATTTTAAAATGCAGTCGAAAACGGTTCCAAAGTCTTTGGTCCAATTCCTTGCCCGCCAATCAGCGTGGCGGGCTTGCTTCGATTGTAATCGAATATGAGAGCAAATTCAAAGATGACAAACTTAAATTTGCCCACATAAACCTCGAGCGAGCCTGGTCAACAGGTTCCGCGATATTAATCTGTGGTGGCATTTATTCGATATTGCAGGTACAATAGAACTAGAAAAATGGTCATGAACTCAAGGTCAACAGTGCAGCTTTACCGAAAGTGTTATCAGTAAACAGCATACTAATTCGAGTGATAAAAGCTGACACGGTGAAAAGGAGAAACAATTTATGAACAGGAAATGGCATAGTCTGACGCCATCATTGCTCACAATGATGGTTGCTGTTTGTATGGTCCACACCTGTCCTGCCCTCGCAGTTTTTCGTGCTGCCATTGTCTTGCGAAACGTAACGCCTGCTCCTCTACTGCCTGTCTCGGGCGGCGTTGGGCCATCCGAGCCTGTCAACAGGAAGGTTGGAGAATTAACGGTGCGTGCGCTCGTTCTCGAAAAGAACGACACTCGCGTCGCAATTTGCAGCACTGATTTTCTCGGATTTCCCGGCGTGCTTTGCAGCAGGGTTCGCCGTCAAGTTTTGGGTATCCCTCCGGAGAACATCCTCATCGGTGCCACCCACAACCACAGTGGGCCGGACTGCTATGGCTTTGCGAACAAGGACGGCCAAACCGCTGCCGACATTGAGTACCTAAATAGTGTCTGCACGAAATTGGCTGATGCGATTAACCAGGCTGTCCGTCGGTTACAGCCTTCACACGTCAGAATCGCTACCGGAAGAGCACAAGGCAAAATTGCATACAATTACTACGCAGAGAAGCTCTATGACCCTCGATGTCACGTTATTCAAGTCCTTGATGTCGAAGGCAGGCCTTTGGCTACTCTCGTGAACTATGCCTGTCATCCAGAAGTAATCGGGCCGGGTCAGGGAATCCTCTGCCCGGATTTTGTTGGGCCACTTTATGACCGTATCCAGAACCAGGGTGGTGGTATTGGTATCTTCATGAACGGTGCTTTAGGAGGAATGGTTACCGCCGACTGCCGAGGCCCCGATGGCAAAGACATTCAGACTTGGGATGAATGTATCCGCATCGGCCAACTTCTTGCGGATGAGGCCCTCCGTATCGTTGCCAATGCCCCGGTCCGGAAAAATCCAACGCTTTTTTGCGGCAGCACAACCGTTGAATTCCCGGTCGAAAATGAAATCCTGCTCTCCATTATAAAGCTGTCCCCTTTAGGTTTTGAGCTGAACGAAAGAGGCACCATAGCTACACAGGTCAACGTCGTGAACCTCGGTGATGCTCAGATGCTAACGATTCCCGGCGAAGCCCTGCCGAACATCGGCTATTACTTGAAGCGCAAGATGCATGGCAGGCATAATTTTCTCTTCGGTCTGACCAATGATGCTTTTGGCTATATTCTGACAAAGGTGGACTGGAACAGCTTTGACCGCTATGACTACATTAGCAGAACGTGTTTGGGAGAAATGACCGGTGAGATTTTTATCGAAAAGGCAATTGGATTTCTGGATGCGTGTCCTCGCCCGGAGAATGCTGCCGATTATTAGTTCTGTGAGATATACGAAATTGGAACCGGGGGTGGGAGACATCACTTTTCCTAGTGTAAACTTCACCGGCTCGCAGAACATAAGATTCTCCTGCAAGGGACACTGCGTGCTGACAAATGATTATGCCCTCTGCGATAGGGTTCCCGCCTTGCGGGGGGCCCTACAAGTAGCCGCACTGATATTACGCTTTCCAGGGACGTTGCCTGTTCACTTTGCCTGACAATATGTCTTTGGCAATGATTACATCTTCTCTTATCTGGAAGTCAAACATGCCCGCACAGACAAAATCGGCCCCATTTTCAAAAGCATACTTAAAACCTTCCCGCGGATGGATAGCACCCGCTGCCAGAACCTTGAATGCTATCCAGGGCTTGACCACCTTCCTCATAAATTCGATAGTTCTTTCTGGGGTGATGGACCAAATATTATCGTGGTCGTATGGACTGCCGCTATCGACATTAAATTCTACCCTATCTTCTTTCGGCGTAGCGGACCAATAATTCCCGTGATGTAGAGTTTTCATGTAGAAATCAACGTCTATTTGCGCCTTTTCTACAGCAATAGGCACTTCCACTGAATGCCCGCCGATCCCTGCGATTAATCCGTTTTCTTTGATGAACTCGACAGCCTTGCCGAGCAGGTCAACACGACTATTTTTGACGAAGCTGTCTCCGACACCGCCCTGCACATAAGCCCCAACTGCCCCATTATCAACGGCCCTTTTGATATCACTTGTCAGGTCATTTGATTTTGGGTGGACCTGTGCAATCCACTGGATTTGTCCGCCCCTTTCCTTCCAGTACTTATTAAGATATCCCGATGATGCTGTTATGATTGTGTTTATCCCATTTTCCTCACATATCTCAAGGGTCTGCATGATTTTTTCGTCCGTGCTGTAGGCTAAGAATAACTCACGGAGATACTTCAAATCTCTGCTGTGAGACCAGCCGCTAAATTGATTACCCCCGATAATTAACCTGCTTATCTTAACGTTGCCGATTTTGCCCATCGGCAAACCTGTAGTGGAATCCTTTAGGGTCTGTGCAGCGGCACTGTTGACGGTTGCTGCTAATAATGCTTTCTCTTGAAGACCACAAGTCGATGTAAAAGCTACGGAGGTAATAAAAGATTTCTTGCAGAACTCTCGACGATTTAAGCTCTTTGACATCTTCAAGCCCCTTTGATTATAGTTCTTTGTATTATTCTGCTTTCGCATATTTGAGAGGGACCCCGCAAGGCGGGAACCCAAAGCTAATCTATTTTAGCAATTTCTTGC
>JBAQFY010000064.1:0-3090 GCA_049287505.1 Sedimentisphaerales bacterium
AATAAATGGTGAACCATTCAAGCGAAAGTCGAAGGCATCGAATAAGCCTATGATAGGCCTCATTCTCGATGAAGCCCTCACGGTCCAATTTTACAGAGAATGCACTACTGGGCTCAGAAGAAATAAGTATTCTGCCAATTAAATGCCTGTTTTGAGGATGAGAAAGCAAAACCCGAGAGCGGTCAATTTGAAGTTTTTCGGCCAGGCTATCAAAGATCTTGTTTGCAGGGCCTACGCGACGTGCGATATCTTTATCTATTCCTAGCCAATCATCGCCGGGACTACCATACGGATAAATTCTAAAACCATCCAAATATACTCTTACGCCAAATTGGTCAATTATTTTTTTTGCTATTCCAGTAGTAAGTGTTCTGGTATCTCGAAAATATTCTTTTTTTATAGGAACCCAGGCTATTTCGAAAGAGATGTGTTTTAGATTACTGAACTTTTCTGGGAGAACAAAATGCTGGGCTCCAATCCTCTTGGCATTCAATTTGAGAGATACTGAACCATTTTCTTTTACTTGCCCCTCGAGCTTGCCCCAGCCGGCATCCATGAACTGGTCGACAAGAATGCCTTCTCCCCTTGGAAACTCGGGGGCGTCGAATATGATATCGAAACCGGGGTCCTCGCCAAAGCCCTTGCGTCTAGTTCCTTTAACCACAGAAATAGTTAGTAGCTGTCGTCGGAGTAAATTAAAGTCCGCTTCGGTCCAGCGTTCATTGAGACCTTTAAGAATAAGCTTTAGCCCAGGACTTCCATCAGATAATTTGCTTGTTTCATATTCGCATGGTATTTCCGTCAGTGTGGTGCCCGGCTCGAACTTTTCCCAGTTGAACTCCACTTTCGTCAATTCAAGTTCTTTGGTCCCAGGAATTCTCGCGATAGTTTCAAATATTAGAGTTTTAGCGAGTCTCTGGCAAGCGAAACGCCCGATGCCTTTATTGCCTGTTTTCCTCCTTCCAAAATGAGGGGATATCGGCTCCCTTACTTTGTAGGGGGTGGCGATCCTCATCCAGTAGTCTTTTACCTGTTGAAAGGTCATTCCATGGCCATTATCTGACAGGTGAATTTCGCCTTCATTGTTCCGTGTGCCACCCTTTTTAGCATTGATAAACCGAATCGTAATTGTTGTAGCATCAGCATCGTATGAATTTTTAACAAGTTCCGAGAGAGCAATATAATTCCTGGTAACTAGACGTTCCCCCAATTCGCCTAAGAGCTGGCTATCAACCGAAAATTCTAATTTATTCTCAGTCATACTGGAAATTCCTTCTATCCTCAATTCTTAATATTATTTGTAGTATATTTTAATATGAAAGCCAAGTAAAAAATACCGAATCTCGCTACGAAGGCATGTATCTGATTATAGAATAGTTCTAGTTCATTAAAAAATGATTACCCAGGTCTATTTTGTCAACTTCTCCTCCCCGAGTACGGCAAATTCTTCCTCGGGATCTCCCACGTCTTCGGCCTCAGCCGCTCTATTTCCGCCTGGGAGAAATAGCCCCACTCCTCCTCGAAGCCCTGGACCAGGCCGTACCAAATCGTGTCCGGCACGCCTTTGCCGTCCCCGAAATCGCTTGTCTGTTCTCTATCCTTTTCTACGGCGAACCAGTACCAGCCGGTGAAGGATTCCCAGCCGCGCAAGACCTTCTTTCCGTCTATGTAAAGGTCCTTCCCCTTGGTCTCGAATTTAGCCATGAAATCACCCCGGAACCGAACTGCGAAAGGAATTACTCGGTTCGCTCTTCTTCCCTCCTGCGCGCCTTCAGGTCCTCCAGGGCATATCTGGCCATCCTCCAGTCCCAGCCTACGCCCTTGTAAAAAACGATGCCGCTGCCCATGGCCGCGTATTCTTCGAGCGCCCGTTCGAGCGGCCCGATGTCGTCGAACGTCAGGCGTACTCTCCTCATCAAAACCAGCTCCCGAATATCGGCTCGTCGCCTGTTTCAATTGCCCGGTCCACGAGCTTTTTGGCTAGCTTGTATTCCGCCATGTACCCCTTGTGATAATGCCTGTTCTTTATCGCGTTCCCGAGCGCCAGCAGCGGATCTCCGTCGTAGCAGGAATCGATCCATTCGCAGTAATTCTTCCTGCCCTCCCTTGCGTCCTTCAGGATGCGCGCGGCGCACGAGGGCGTAGCGTAGCCGAGCGATTCAGCTATGACGTGGGCCGTTATCCTCGGATAGCGCTTCATGGTCTCCACTACCGACAGCTCTTTGATTCGTTTTTCCATTCTTCCACCTCCTCACTTCAACGTCAGCCGCATGAAAATAACCACCGTAGCCAAGAGCGGGGAACTCAACGTAATAGCAGGACGTAGCAGAGCAACAATACGTCTCAACCAAGTCGGATAATCCTCTGTATCTCCTGAATCCCTTCAATCCGACCCGGACTTCGGCGGATGCTCGATCCTCTGGTTGCATATCTTTCCCTTCTCCGAAAAGCTGTAGTAGCGATCCCGTCCTATTATCACGTGGTCCAGCACGTCGATGCCCATCATCTCTCCGGCCATCATGAGCTGGTTCGTGATCTCCATGTCCGAATAAGAAGGCTCAGGATCGCCGGAAGGATGGGGATGGACGAATATGACGGAAGCCGCTGAGGCAAGCAGGGCGGACTTGTAAACGTCACGCGGGACGACCGGAGTCGACCCGATCGAGCCCTGGCTCACCATGTCGACGCCGATGACGTTGTTCTTCGCGTCGAGCAGGATCGAATAGAACCGCTCCTTGTCGCTCTGAGCGAGCTTGCCGAATACCTTGTAAACGTCGGCAGGAGTGGACATCGTCATGGGTCGGTATCTTTTCTCTCCCTCTATGGCCAGTTTCGTCTTGATTTTAATCCCTTTGTATTCGTACCCATCGAAATACGAGTCCTTCAATACTCGTTCTCGGTTCGATTTCTTCTGGAAAGTAATTTCGTTCACATTCATCGCCTCCTTGATTTGTTCTTCTTGAAAAGATAAGAATCTTGTTTTTGGCTCTGCCGGTCGAGCGAGCTTCTTTGTGGCAATTTGCGCTTCCGCTCATCCTCAGGGAGTTTAAAACACGGCGTTGACGCCTCTCAAATTGAGTTGAAGACAGC
>JBAQFY010000065.1:0-8380 GCA_049287505.1 Sedimentisphaerales bacterium
CAGCAGGTGCTCGGCAAATCGGTAGTCCAGCAGGGCAGCTACGTCGGCCCAGACTATTTGAGATTCGACTTTACCTACCCTAAAGCGCCCACTACTAAAGAACTAAAGAAGGTTGAAGATTTGGTCCGAGAAAAAATCGCTGCCGACCTGCCGCTAACCTGGACAGTAATTCCTAAAGAACAGGCCCAGCAATTGGGAGCAATGGCGCTGTTCGGCGAAAAGTATGGCAACGAGGTTCGGGTAGTGGCTATCGGAACAGAGGACAAGGACAAAATCACAGATGCCTTTAGCCGGGAATTTTGCGGCGGCACACACGTTGACAGGCTCGGCTCTATCGGCGGTTTTAAGATAATCAAGGAAGAGAGCATCTCCGCCGGCGTCCGCAGGATTACGGCCCTGACCGGCACCGGCCTTAACGCCCGTCTCGAAAAGGCAAGTGACATCGTCGATGAGCTTTCAGCGATGCTGAAGGTCCCCTCCGAGGCACTTGTTGACAGGCTTGGCCAGTTGATAAAAGACAACAAAAAACTATCCAAAGAGCTCAAAACCGCCGCTAAAGCTACCGGCTCTGACGTTATGGCCGAGGCAAAACAGCTTCTCCAAAAATGCGAAAAAATCGGCGAGACATCTATAATCGTTGGCCGACTGCAGTCCACAGGACGCCTTACGGCGGACACACGCATCGAACAGGCCCGCGAAGCTGTCGATATGCTCAAGAAGAAGGCGAAATCCGCCGCTATCGTCCTGGGCTTCGAGGATGACGATAAGGCAACACTTCTGGCGGGTATGACTGACGACCTCATCAAGAAGGGCCTAAAGGCCGGCGACATCGTCAAGGCAATCGCACCGATAATAGACGGCGGGGGAGGAGGCCGACCTCAAATGGCACAGGCCGGTGGAAAAAATCCCAAAAAAATCGACGACGCCCTTAAAGAGGCTTCCAAAATAATAACGGAAAAACTGGGCGTTTCCGGTTAATAGGTGAGCAGTGAGTAGGTCATCAGGTTATTAGGATATCAGATTGCAGCACCGTAAGGCGTCCTGTGGAGATACCAGGTTATCCGAGTATCAGGATAACGGGAAAAGATAAATTTATCCTAATAACCTGGTGCCCTGATACCCACTACCTGATTACCTGATACCCAGATAACCACTTACTTGAAAGGCTGGCTACAAAGTGGTTGAGGCGGACCCTTTTATTAGGTTTCACTGCAACAACTGTGGCTACAAATCCACCGTCTCCGAAAGCTATGCAGGGAAAAATATTAGATGCCCTAAATGTTATAACACAGTCTTCATCCCAACAGTAGAGTCCACAGGCGCCGTCACAAGTCAAAGCAGTCCCGGCAAACCAAAAACCCCCTCCAAATATTCCGACTACGATTTAACTCTTCTGGACACCGAGGAACAAAACATAATCCAGGACCAACAAATCCGTGAATATGCCGCTCTTGAGCAAGCCGCTGAATTAGAACAGGAACCTGATGCAGAAGAACCAATTGACGAACGAAGGCTTCCCTGGTTCATAGATATATTCCTCTATCTTTTCAGTATTCAGGGGTTAAAAAATCTTGCAATCTTCATTGGATTACCACTGCTCCTCGATATTCTGGGGACGTTTCTTCCTATTCAGCTTTCCTGTTTATTCGCCCTTGTATGTCTGGTTGTAAATATCCTCCTTTTATTTTTCATATATTGGTATTTTACCGAATGCGTCCGTGATAGTGCCGATGGGGGGGTGCGAGCGCCCGAGGGATTAGGCGCGACTCCCGGTGTGGCTGTTATGTTCTGGCAGACTGTGAACGTGATTGGCTGTCTTGCGGTTTTCTTTGGGCCGTTTGTCTTTTATATGCTGTTTGCTAAGAGGGCCGACATAATTTTCTGGCTGCTACTGAGCTACGCGGTCTTTCTTTTTCCGATGGGGCTGCTGGCCGTTGTTATGTTCAACTCGGCTATCGGCCTTAACCCTCGTCTGCTCATTCGCTCAATATCCGGCACGTTTTTCCCATACTGCGGGCTTGTTTTATTATTTGCTACACCGGTTGTGTTAATCGGTATAATCCAGCCGGAAACGCAGGAATCACTGTTTTGGAAGTTTATCCTTCGTTCTGTTATCATCTATATGGTATTAATAGGCGCTCATCTTTTGGGACGGTTCTACTGGCGGTATCAGGAAAAACTCAACTGGGTCAGTAAGCCAAACTGTAAAAGTCGATAAAATGATAGAGCAGCAGACTTTATGATTAAGATTAATTGCGAAAACTGCGGCCAAAAATTCAGCGTTCAAGATAAATACGCCGGTAAGAAAGTTAAGTGCCCAAAATGCAAGAATATAATTGTTATTCCGGAAGCTCAGACCTCAAGCTCCGTCACAGAGCAACGCCACTGCGAAGATATAAAAGCCGATTCAAAAAGTCCCATCCAAGGTTTAATTCCCCTGGATGTCCTTCCTAAAGATAAAATTCAAGACCCTTCCCTCAGCCAACCTGACATCCCTGAGAAGACCGCCGAATATGAGCAGGAACTTGAAGAAGAATCCGCAGAAAAAACCGCAGCTCTTACCCGGCGTAAGCTGCCGTGGCTTATTGATATATTCTTATATCCCTTAAGCATTTCGGGGCTCATTCACTTAGCAATATTTTTTTGCATTCCAATTCTGTTAAGTTTGGCATACGGGTTCCTTTTGCAATATATTTGGCCGGTTGGTGAACTTATACTTGCAATACTTTACATACTTTTTGTAGGCTACGTGCTGTATTACTTATCCTGGTGCATAATTGACAGCACAAAAGGTGGACTGCGCGCACCGGATATGAACCTCCGGCCATCACCGATAAAAGGAGAGATAATCGAATGTGCTGGTATTTTTTTGGCCTGTATCGTCGTTTGCTTTTGGCCTTCGGCTGTTTATTTTATCTTCACAAAAAAAGCTGACCTTCTCTATTGGCTGCTCACCGCAGCAGGGCTTTTATTTTTTCCTATGGCGCTTTTAGCAGGTTTTCTACACGATTCAATCAGCGGGTTAAAGCTGATGCTAATTATCAAATCGGTAATTAAAACTTTTCCCGCATACTTTCCAGTAGTAATTTTCTTTGCCGGTTTTTTTGCGGTGCTCAGCAGAGTTATACCACGGCTACCACAATCAAGAGGTTTAGAATCAATGTTGCTCTATCTGACGCAGGTTATAAATAACATCTTTGGCGCAAGATTTGCCTTGAGGTTAACCGGTTTTATTTACCTGGCAATGATAGGGTCTCACATCCTGGGCAGGTTTTACTATAAGTATCAGGAAAAACTCAACTGGGACGTTTGATACTTGGTTCGATGAGTTTAGCTCTGCTGTCTTATTTTAACGCTTTTCGCGTGGGCATCGAGGCCTTCAGCTTCAGCCAACCGAATAATGTCCTCCGCACTTTCAGCCAATTTTTCTTTATCGTATTCGATAATGCTCGTCGATTTGATAAAATCATTGCTGGTAAGAGCGCTGGAGAACCTCGCCCCCCCTCCCGTTGGTAATGTGTGACTTGGTCCAGCCCAATAATCCCCGACAGCAACTGGTGAATAATCACCAATGAATATTGCTCCTGCATTATCAATTCTTTTTGAGATTTTTCTGGACTCAGTACCACATTGAATCTCTAAATGCTCTGCTGCAAAATCGTTCGCCACTGTAACTATAGCATCCATATTCTTGAATACAGCTATCTTGCTGTAATCTATCAAGCATTTGATGACTTCTTTCGCTCGGCTTAACTTCTTGATTTGCAGTTTTAATTCTGAAAGTACATCGTCGGCAAGTTGTTGTGAGTCGGTGAATAATACCGCACTTCCCGGTGCATGTTCTACTTGGCTGAGCATATCGGCAGCCACCCACGCAGGATTTGCCTTATCATTTGCTATTATCAATACTTCACTCGGCCCAGCTATTGAATCGATGTCAACGTAACCAAACTGTCTCAACTTAGCAGTTTGCACCCACTGATTGCCAGGTCCAACGATTTTGTCGACTTTGCGTATCTTGGTATTCTCTGCACCAGCCAAAAGTACCACCGCCTGTGCTCCACCGATGCGATAGACTTCGTCAATCCCCAATTCATGACAAACCGCTAAAGTCACTGGATGAATACTGCCCTTGTATCTGGGAGGTGAGATTACAACAATCTCTTTTACGCCTGCCACCTGGGCAGGAACGGCACACATTATCACGGTAGATGGCAATGGCGCCGATGCACCTGGAACACAAATACCTATTCTCTTTATAGGTGTGTATTTTATCCCGGAGTGCTGGTTTGCTTTCTTGTTGGCTATAAAGATTTCTTCTTGGTATTTTCGAACGTTTTTAATAGCCTGACGAATCGATTTCAGAAGTTTTTTGTCAATTTCCTTATGAGCTTTTTCCAACTCCTCTTTTCTGATTCGGAATTGTTCCGGTGTTAGCTTAATCTTATCAAAAGTATTTGTGTACTCTGCAACAGCTTCATCGCCATTTTCAGAAACGTTTCGAATAATTTCCCAAACCGGTTTTTCATCGCGACCACCAAACCTTGCTTTTCTTTTTAGCTTCCGATGTAAAGCTTTAATTTGGTCTTGGAAGTTCGGTTGAGATGAATAGATTAAAATTTGGTCGAATTTATTCATCACGTTTTTTTTCTTTTATCTGTCGAAGTTTTGGTGGCTGTAAATGCGCGCTGCCTTCTGCAGCAGAAGATAATTTTCGCCTTTGTATTTGGTCACAATGCCGGCTATCTTAAACCGAACCGGCTCGGGCTCAGCAGATTGCTTCTGCTCGGCCAGCTCCAAAACTTCGCAAGGCAGCAGCCGTAATGATACCGGGCGGACATTTCGGCCAAAAGCATCCAGAACAAATACAAAACTGCCATCTTCTCGCTTGCTTAAAAATGCAGTCCTGTCGGCTAAGATAGAATCCTGTTCCAACTCCTCTTTCTTTGCCAAAGCCGAATCACCCACTCCTTCTTCTGCCTCCGGGGTTTGGTCCAGCCTCTCAGGGCGTACAATTCTCCCGGCCTTGAGCCTTTCTATAATCTCTTGCGGTATAGCTAATACATCGTTCGGCTCACTGATAGCAGGCTGTTGCTTAGACCCTTTTGTAGATGTGCTCTCGGTCGGCTTTTGCCCTTTTAGCCGGGGCTTTGGAGGTGTTTGAGGCTGCGGCCTGCTTATTTTGCCGAGGGGGAAAAAATAATTCGCGAATATAAAATTCCTGCCTTCGTATTTCGTAACCCAGCCCCAGAGCCTGTAGTCCGCAGCAGAACGCTCGTTAACATCGGCAATCATCTTTCCCAGCTCCGAGGACGGCAGCAGCTCTAACCTTGTCCCTGCGGAGGCTCGACCTCTATAATCGCTCACGTCCGAATCAAATTTAAAGAGCCATCCGCTCCCGCAACCACAGGGTTCAGATTCACGTTTAATTGGTGCGGGGTCGCCCTGCCTTGTCAATTTGCCATCTACTCCCCTCAGGATAAAGCCGTCCCGAAGCAGAGTTTGGCGTGCCGTCTCTGCACCAAATCCCAATGCCGCAGGGACAACACTCAAAAGAAATACCAAAATCAAAAGTACTAATCTCTTGCTCATATCGATGTCTTATAGTTCTAAGTTTCCAATAGTCAATAATCAATTATCAATAATCAATTTAACTGCCTGTTCCGGTTCGTCCGCCTGCTTTACATATCGGCTGCTGTCCGGGTCGTCGGTCGCGACCAAATCGACCAGCGGCTTCCAGAATCCGCCTAAAAGTATAATCGGTTTATCTGTTTTGAGAAAGCCCTTGTTTTTTAATTCCCAGACCTTCGCCAATTCCAGCAATGTTCCTGTTCCGCCGGGCAGCACTATATAACATTGCCCCAATTTTATCAGCGTATCCAGCCGCTCGTCGAGCGAGCCGGTAACAATTTCACGGGTAATGTATTTATTAGCCTTACTGTTCTTAAAAGCCGAGCATGTAACGCCGATTACTTCACCACCGGCCTCAGCCGCCCCCTTAGCCGCAGCCGACATCGTCCCGCCGTACCCGCCATTGGCGATAGTAAAGCCCGCCTGAGCCAACAGCCTGCCGACCTCATACGCTAACTGACAAGTTTCATTGCCCGCCCTGGCCCTGCCCGTCCCGAAAATGGTTATTATTTTTTCACTCATTTGCCTTTTTGCGTGTGTAATTCAGAAGTCCGGCCGATAGCAAAATCTCTCTGTCCCTGGGGGAAAGTTCCAGCCTGCCGACAAATTCGAATGAACCGGTCGCATTTACAATCTCAACCTCGTCGCTGCCCTTGATGGCTTCGAGCAGATTGTCTATCTGAATATCGTCGCCGCACTCGATTTTGTCATAGTCAGCCGGCCTATCAAATTCGATTGGCACGATGCAGAAATTTATCAGGTTCGCCTTGTGGATTCGCTCGATGCTTTTCGCAACCACAACCCGCACACCCAGATACATCGGGCAAAGTGCGGCGTGCTCTCTCGACGAACCCTGGCCGTAGCTTTCACCCGCCACAATGACACCGGCTATATCTTTTTCCTTTAACTCAAGCGCCCGCTCGGCAAACGTCGGCCTGCCCTTTTCGTTGAAACAATTAAAAACCACCTTTGCATATTCAGGCACGTTTGAGCGTAGTTTCAGAAAAGTCCCTGCCGGCATAATATGGTCGGTGGTTATCTTATCGCCGCACTTAATCAGCACCTTACCCCTCATTTTCTGCGGCAATGGCGCAGGCGGCTGGGGCACCACAATCGTAGGCCCGCGCATAATCTCCGCCTTCGCCGCCTCCTTTTCGCTCAAAGGCCGCTCTATCATACCGTCATCGATAGCAAATTCATCCGGCAATTCGATTTTGGGATATTCCAGCTCGAACAATTCCGGCAAATCGCGTGGGTCCGTAATATGTCCGGTCAAAGCCGAAGCAACCGCCGTCTCCGGACCGACCAGATAGACCTTATCGCCTTTTGTCCCGCTTCGTCCCGCAAAGTTCCTGTTAAACGTCCGCAGACTCACCACCCCATTCGCCGGCGAGAAGCCCTGCCCGATACAGGACCCGCAGCCCGATTCCAAAATCCGCGCCCCTGCCGAAATCATATCCGCCAACGCCCCGTTTTCAGCTAACATATTCAGGACCTCTCTACTGCCCGGTGCGATTGCGAATTCGACCATATTATTTATACGCCTTCCTTTTAACACCTCCGCAACCATCATCAAATCGGCAAAGCTCGAATTGGTGCAGCTACCAATCACCACCTGGCCTATTTTGACACCGGCTATTTCGCGAACCGTTTTGACGTTATCCGGTGAAGATGGACACGCCGCCATCGGCTCAAGCTCCGCCAGATTTACCTCGACGACGCGGTCATATTCGGCGTCCGAATCAGCGGCCAACGGCTGGTAGTCCTGCTCTCGTTTCTGTGCAGCCAGAAATCTTCTTGTTTGCTCATCACTGGCGAAGATACTTGTTGTTACACCCAATTCCGCCCCCATATTGGTTATAGTCGCCCGCTGCGGCACAGACAGGCGTTCTGCACCTTGCCCGAAATATTCGACCACCCAGCCGACGTTACCTTTTGTTGTAAGTATGCTCAACAGCTTAAGAATAACGTCCTTCGCAGCCACCCAGTCGTTCAACTCGCCGGTAAGTTTTACTCCTAAAACTTTTGGACATCTCAGGTAAAACGGCCCGCCGGCCATTGCCACCGCCACGTCCAGTCCCCCTGCCCCGATAGCCAGCATGCCGATTCCGCCGGCAGTCGGTGTATGTGAATCGCTGCCTAACAGCGTCGCCCCGGGTTTGCCGAACCGCTCTAAATGGACCTGATGACAGATGCCGTTGCCCGCGCGCGAATGATAAACTCCGCATTTTGCAGCTATAGTTTGCAGGTACAAATGGTCATTATGGTTCTCCGGCCCGAAGCCGGCCATATTGTGGTCAACGTAGCTGACCGACAAATCAGTTTTAACCTTACCCGCCCGCAGCCCCGTCTTGCGACGGGAGTCGCTGGGGCCTGCACCCATAGACTCGTAAAGCAAAAACGCCGTCGTCCCCGTGGCATCCTGCGTGAGCGTCTGGTCGATACAAATGCCAATCTGCTCGCCGGCAGCAAGTCTGCCTTCGACAAGGTGTCCGCTAAGTATCTTGTAAACAAGCGTTTGTCCCAATTTCGAACTCCCTGAAAACCAAAACACAGAGTTTAACACAAATGTTAGGCCAAGACAAATTCTATGTTCGCTTAAATAGTTGAATAATCACCAATAATCGACATAGGTATGCCCTCGCGGGCTTTCCCTGTCACACCACCGGGCATACGGGTCCGTACCACGGCGGTTCGGTTGGTTAAGCTGTTCCCTGTTCTGCCAATAAAGAAAGACCCAAAGAACTAA
>JBAQFY010000066.1:0-4981 GCA_049287505.1 Sedimentisphaerales bacterium
CGCCAGTAATATGTTGTGCCCGGAACAAGACCATCCGGATAAGCAAATCCGGGAAAGCCGGCAACAAGAAATGTCGAGGCCTGATTGCCCTGGAATGTGCTCTCGGCACCGGAGTTCACATCGTCGAAATTGTCGCCCAAATATACATTGTGCGAGACCGAAAAATCTCCCGCTCGCCAGCTAAGGTTCACCCATGTATCCGCATGGAAGGCATCATCAGCCGGGGTAGGGCCAAAGGCATACGGATATCCTTTGGTACCTTCCATAGCAGCCAGAATCTCGGGCTCCGTCAGAATGTGGTTGTAAACGCGCACATCGTCAATAATACCGGTATAGGTCTCACCCCACTGATTGTTACCGATACGAAACGGTCCCGTGCCCGCGTTCATAGCTGAACTGGTTATCCGCTCGGTCTCGACTCCGTTGTAATAGAACAACAGCCCCTCGCTCTGCCCAGGCTGGAAGGATGCGGCTACATGCTGCCATGTTCCAACCTGCAGAGTAATGTTGGTGCTGCCGTGGTCCAGAATGCCAGGTGTAGTGAACCGAACGCCGTTGTCATGGGCCTTGAACGCATACCCCGCGTCCAGGCCGGCGAAGCCCCGCTCACCGCCGAGCTCGGCCGGATTGATCCAGCATGTGATGGTAATCGCCTCGGTAATTACCAGAGCAGGGGGATTGCCCAAGTTCACCCAGTCGTCACCGTCAAACTCCAGCGCAGCGCCAAACTTGCCTGCCACCCACTGCGGGTCGCCTTCAAAGGTGCCGTCGGGGACATTGCCGGTCGCGTCCACAACGGTCGTGCCGGAGCCCTCATCAAGCCTCCAGTGCGCGACGAGCTCTGCCGAAGCATTATTAATCAGCCCCAGCAGCAAAACAAAAGAAATCAGATAAATCAATTTTCTGCACATAATAGTCCTCCTTCACCCCGCCCCTCTGTCCACTTTGAGGGGCTGGGTTCACCCCGTCCCGTCTTCGACGGGCGGGGTTCAAAAAGTTAAATTAAAACAATTATAAATTATGTTTTGGCCACACACCAAAACCCAACCTCTCGGGATTGTTTTCACCAGGCATCAAAAATTTCATCTATAAGAATTGCCCTTCACATAGCTTATTGTGCTTGTGGCGCCGGCTCCGGTGGTAGATACAGACGAGCATCGTCAAAGTACATCGTACCTGAACCGCCAGCCTGCGGGTTTTTCTTGTTGCCAATGCCAAGGGCAATCGTATTGATATTGGCCAGGTTCACGCCCTGGTCTGCAAAAGCCTGCAGGTCAATATTCCACCGGGTCCATTTATCTATCTGCGCTGCATTTGGATTATCATGAGAGACGACCGCGCTGCCATTGAGAGCAACATACAACGTTTCAGCGGCGTTAGCCGAAATGCCCCTGAACCAAATTGTCAGCGTGTTGACACCATTCTCGGTCCAGTCACGCGGATAAGTCAGCGTCTTCTCAGCCTCTGAATACTTCAGGACGCTGTTGTCATAGAATAAAGGCACCGATTGGCTGCCTCCGTGAACGATAGTTTCCTCACAATAAGAACCGGTGGTTTCGTCACCAACCATAGAGCCGGTCCCGTTACCGGCGTAGGCCGGTTCAGTACCATGCGCGGCATAGCCAAGTCCATCTTTCCATGCCCACCATATTTCGTTGTTGCCAATATCGTAGTCCTCAAAATCGTCCACGATAAGGAAGTTGGCCGTTGTAAAACTCCAGACAGGGCCTACCCACGGACTGTCGGGGTTGGCGTTATTGACCTCGTCAACACGCCAATAGTAGGTGGCATTCCACAGGAGTTTTCCTGGGTCATAGCTCTCATCCCCTTTGGGACGGCTGCCTTTGTATTCAGGTGAGCCGGTATCGGCATTGCGTACGACCTCTTTATCTGTGCCGAAATAGACCTGATGCGAAGCTGCATTATCTCCCGGCGACCAGCTAAGAATCTGTGTCTGCTTTACATCCACAGCACCGTTAGAAGGCTTCAGGCTCACGACGGCGCCCTGAGTAGTAAAGCTCCAGACGTGGCCTTTATGCGTGTCGATGACATCAAACTCATCGACCCGCCAGTAGTAAGTCTTACCCACTTTAAGTGAGCCGGGATTATAGGTCGCAGTCCCCTGAGGAAAACCCCCTGAGGCATTGCTCACATCGTCAAAATTATCGCCGAAGTACACGGTATGCAATTTCGCACCGAAACCTCCCGTCCAGCTAAGCTTCGCATCCAGGGCTACAAGCTCAGCACCATCAGCCGGGTTGGGATTGTATGCAGTCTTGGGGGGAATACTAAGGCTCCAGACATCGCCCTTCCACGGACTATTCGGCTCGGCATCATTGACCTCGTCAATCCGCCAGTAATAAGTTGTGCCCGGGACAAGACCATCCGGATAAGCGAATCCTGGAAAGCCTGCAACAAAAAACGTCGCGACCTGATTGCCCTGGAAGGTGCTCTCGGCGCCGGCGTTGACATCGTCAAAATTATCACCCAAATACACATCGTGCGAGACCGCAAAACCTCCCGGATTCCAGGAAAGGCTTACCCATGTATCGGTATGCGTAGCACCATCAACAGGGTTGGGGCCCCAGGCATAGGGCCATACCTCACCTTTCATAGCGCCCAGAACTTCGGCCTCCGACAGAACGTGGTCGTAAATGCGGATGTCATCCATCAGACCGTGATAAAATCGCTGGTTGTTGGTCCACGCACCGAAGTTCAGAGGACCCAAATACGGTGTACCGCTTCCACCTGTTCCTGTATTTTCCAAAACGCCGTTAACGTAGAGATTTGCGACGCGGTCGGCGAAAGTGTCAACTGTTACGGCGAAATGGTACCATTCGCCCGCCTGTAAAACAGTAGTTGAAGTTACGTCCGGCTCGCCGTTTATATCAATATTGAACAGACTGGTCGTATTCCTCAAATGGGCGTGAACGGAACCGGTGACCCATTCATCGGTGTGCATCACCGCGTAGTAATCGGTAGTATAAGGTATGTCTCGAGGCTTAAGCCACAACGCTAACGTGAAAGTTGTGTCCACAAGTCGGCCATTGACGTCAATGTAGGTGGATGAGCCGTCAAAATCCAGGGCAAGGCCTATCTGTCCGGCCACCCAATTGGCCGTACCACCAATGGTGCCATTGTGGCCGTTGCCGGATATATCCACTGCGGTCGTGCCGGAACCCTCATCCAAAGGCCAGTGCGCCACCAGACCAGCAGAGGCATTGCCTGTTACAATCAGCACCAAAACAAAAGAAGTTAAATAAATCAATTTCCTGCACATAATAGTCCTCCTTAAAAAAGACTTAAAAAATTATTATGAATTATGCTTTGGCCACACACCAAAACACCCGTTGTCTCCGACAAGCATCTATGAGAATTGTCGAAGTTCGATTGCCGATTTAATGCGGAGAAATGGAAATCGCAAATCGAAGATTTTTAACGACTTGAGACTGCCTCCTTCCTTTTTTATCAAAAATTATTGAGATTTAGCCTGCCAAAAGGTTAAAAATCCATAAAAACCGCCTGTTTGGGCATATACCTTTCCGAGTATATTTATAACAAATCGGCTGCTATCCCGTCAAGAAAAAAATATCGAGTTATGAATGCCTTTTGAACATCCTCAAATCTAACTTTTTGACACAATATTAGTTATCGCTTTTGTTCACAGACCCGCTTAGCTGTTTGTAGATTTCGAGCCTTTTTTCGATTTCCTGGGCGAGCTTTTGGTATCCGGCGGCGCGAGCAAGATCGAGGGCCTTTTCTTCGGACAAAAACGCTTCGTGGAACCGGCGAGCTTCGGCATAGTGTGTTGCAAAAATGTGGTGCAGCAGAGGCGATGTATCAACATCCGGCTTAAGAGAAACAGCTTTGGAGTAATGCGTAATGGCCTGGGTGGTCTGTCCCTGTTGAGCGAATGCCAAGGCAAGTTTGTAGTGGGCCTGGGCGTCATCCGGTTTAAGCTGGAGAACCCGCGACAAATGACTGATTGCCTCATCGAATTTTCCCTGGCGAAACATGACCTGGCTGATGTTATAGTGTGCGTCGGCGTAGTTCGGGTCAAGGCGCACCGCCTCTGACAAATGGACCGCAGCCTCGCTGAGCATTCCTCCGGCAAACAGGATGGACCCCAGGTAGCCATGTGCTTGGGCGTTGTCCGGTTTAAGCCGTAGAACCGCTGAGAAATGCCTGATTGCCTCATCAGACTTTCCCTGGCGAGCCATCGCCTGGCCGAGGCTGTAGTGCGCATCGATGTCGTTTGGGTTAAGGTGTACCGCTTCTGTAAAGTACCTGATTGCCTCATCAAGCTTTCCCTGGCGAGCCAATGCCACGCCGAGAGTGGAGTGTACTGTCGCATTCTTCGGGTTCAGCTCCAACGCCTTTCTGCATTGCCGCTCTGCGCCGGCAAAATCATCGGCTTTAAGGAATTCGTCTGCAGCTCTCAGATAAGAGATATCATCAATAAATTGTTCGCGGATTCTTTTAATCGCGGTGGATTTGATATTGACAAACTCCGGTATGTTGGCTGCTCGGTCGGGAGCGGTAAATTGCGACAAAAGGACCGCCGGGGTGCTGCGTCCCTCTTCGTCGATGTGAGTGAGAAAAAGCTGCGTGTAGTCTGAATTTGCTTTTGAAGAGAACACCAGCCATTTGCCGTTCGGAGACCAGCTATGCCAGGAGTTCATCCTGCTCGTGTTGCACTGCAGTCTTCCGGCCTTGCCACCTTCGGCTGGGATGATATAGAGCTCGCTGTCAGGCTGAAGCAGCATATAACTTTTGGCTTTGCAGAAGACAATCCATTTGCCGTCGGGCGAGTATTTCGCAAAGTAGTTGCTCATGCCATTGTTGGAGGCCCCCTCAATTGGCTCAGGCCTGCCACCTTTCCGTCATTAAATGGAATCCTGTACAAGTCGAATAAAAAGGGCTTTCCCTCTTCGGTGAATTCCTTGCACTCTTCACGGGTCAGAAGCACCTTGCCCATACC
>JBAQFY010000067.1:0-20870 GCA_049287505.1 Sedimentisphaerales bacterium
GATGGTCCGACCTATAAAAAGCGGCGGCATAGGGATAATCTTTCTGACAGATTATTTGCCGGTCGAAAGACCGAACTTGAGGTGCTTGAGGATTTTTATTTTAATGGTGGCGGCAAAGAGGTGATACCCCGGCATAGGGCAATGAGGCGCCTCGGCAAAGAAGGTTATAGGGCCGGACGTGCTGCAATCAGAGAGGGCTTGACCGAACAGGCCTGTAAATTCCTCGGTCAATCTTTGTGGAGGTATCCGAATATTAAATCTCTGATGCACTGGGTAAGGGCTATAATTAGATACCGTTTGTACAATTCCAGCGGCTAATACATACTACAAATCGCAATTTCTACAGATGTCTATCTGCCTTCTTTCTCCTTGTTTCTTTAGTAATTTTCTATATTTCTTGAACTCTTTACTCTTCCATATCTCGAATGTAGTTTTGTCATTGACGTTTCAGAATATGTGTTGTTCGTAGTAGTCATTACAGCATAGCAAAACATTGCCTTTCCAGTTGACGAAGAGCTGCGAAGAAGGTTGCAAACAAGGCTTGTCAATATTTGGGTTTTCTTTATCAAATATTGCGCCGGCTCTGTTTACAACACACATATCTTTATGGCTTCTTAAAACCATGTGCCCTGAAAATTCTTGGGATAACTTTGTAAGATTTTCCTTTTCAATATCATCGTAGTTGGTCACATAAACTCTCGATACGCCGCAATGGACCAATTCGAGCAATAAATCTCTTGTTAAGAAGTCGCCGTTGGAACCAAACCTAATATATGCGTTCGGGCACCTTTCTCTTGCATAAGACACGAATTTGGTGAGCCTCTTGTCTAATAAGGGTTCGCCGTAAAAATGGGGTGAAATTCGGCCTGCATAATTTATGCTTGCTAATTCATCGATTATTTTAAAGTAAAGACCTTCCTCCATTATTCCTTTATCTCTATCCGGGAGGCGCTCACTATTAAAACAGAAGTCACATTTTCTATTACAAAATGCGTAAGTTTCGATGTTTGTTGTTCTGAATATGCCCTTCTTCCGCTGATAAAATTTCAACAGCTTCCGAAGGTTCTTCTTAAAAATCGATTCATATAACGACCCGCTAATCAACCTTTTCGATTTACGATTCATACTCAATTCTTATCCTAATCTTTACACCTGTTGGTCTGCTCGTCTTTTGTCAGGCGAGTTATATCCTTGTCCCTTTTGATTTTGAACATCCAATCCCATCTATGCACCTTCATAGCGTCAAGGTCTGTCAGAACAGGTCCGCTCTCCGTAATCAAAATATTTGAATGCCTCAAATCCCCATGGGTAATTTTATGGTCGCTTAAACTATCGAGCAGCTCTGCAACCTGCCCAGACACGTTCGAACGTTTCTTCTCGCTTGTCTTATCGTCCCGCAGAAAATTCTTAAGCTCGCGTCCCTTAACATATTCGGTTACAAGGTAAGACTGCCACACAAGCAGTCCTCTGCGCTGTTCAATATAAGCCAGAGGCCTCGGCGTGGCTATGTTCAGCATCCCAAGACGATGTCCGTGCAGCCAGTTTCGCCGGGCACGCGACCTTTTAATGGTATGACGCAGCGAATGAATAAACCCTTTGTGATTATATCGTTTAACCACAACATCCTTGCTGTTCCACGTTAAGCGGGATACATAACAGGTGTCGTCGTTTTTAAGAATTCGCCCCTCATCCATCAGCTTATTAATTTTTTCGATAAACTCAAGTGACTCCGCGTCCTGACAAAAACCTCTGTCGAAAACGCCGATGTACCTGCCGGCCTTAATTCGCAGGTATCTTTTACTTGTTCGCAGGCACTTTTTCAATCCACTATACGTTGAAGACTCCGCGTGTTTCTTCGATGAGGTATGTTTGTTCAAAAGTTGAAATGGAAATTTGGCCATTTTTTAAAATACTTTTTTGTTTAAGGTTATCGATACTCGTATCGATGCTCGCCCTGGAAACTCGAAGCTCGTATTATCTTTTTGCAAAGTTCCCTGAATTTTATCCGGCATCCGGTTTCCAGTCTCAAGTTTCTGCCGTAAGGCATCCTGCGGAGATACCAGCTTCGACAACGTCAAACCGGCTTCTACACATCCGGTTTTCTGATTAGCATCCAAAAATGGTTATGCCTAATTGATTGGCAAGTTTTATTGTATCGGGCTTCTCGATAATTATCGTCTTGGCTGCCTCCACAACCAGACATTTGCCTCCGTTTTCAGCCAAATTTCTGATAGTATCAGTTCCCACACACGGCACGTCAAAACGCATATCCTGCTGGGGTTTCGAAGTTTTGATTAGTGTCCAGCCTCCCGACTCGCAGAACCGGCCTGCTCGCTCAATCATCTCGGCTGTACCTTCTATTGCCTCGACGGCGATTACCAATTTTTCCTTCACTGCTATCGCCTGGCCTATATCCAGCTCGCCGAGCTTTTTAACTATGTCCCAGCCGAATTCAATATCACCTCTGACGGACGGTCGAAGCGGTGTCGTCGTCATCAGACCCGCCGTTGCCAGGTGTTCCTTGCAATACATAATTGAGTTCTCCAGTACTATCCCGCCGCTCGCCAGCTCGTCGGCCACGGCACATAAAAGCGAATCTGTCAGTTTGTTCTTGCCCCGCAGTCGCCAGTAATATATCCTGAATGCTCGCCAGTCGGGCAGATAACGCAGGATTCGCCATGGCGTGAAAAACCGTCCCTTTGGCACTCGCCCAACCATAATCGTTCGCCTTACGCTGTGCTTTCTCAACTTTCGTATCCAGGCCCCCGGCCGGGCAATCGCTACTCTGTAAAACACATCAACTTCGTCAGCGAGGCTGTGCTCAGCCGTTTCCGCTAAGCTGACGCAAATTACTCTTAATCCCGCCTGTTTGGCGCCGGCAGCTACGAGAAAGGGCAGTCTGCCTCCTCCGGCAATTAAACCAAGCACATCTGAACTATTCATAATAGTGAGCTATAGTGAGCAAAAGTTGCCCAGTTTTAGAAGCTTGTTTGTCGGCCTCGAAGCTGGTATCGGACTGGAAGCTCGACGTTGGATGCTCGAGGAAAAGCGAGTTTCAAGCTTCTATGACAAGCATCGATACGAGCATCGACAACCTTAAACGAAAACCGCACTTTAGGCACCCTAAACTTTAGGCAGTTCAAACTTTAGGCACTTCAAACTTTAGGCACTCTAAACTTTAGGCACTTCAAACTTTAGGCACTTCAAACTTTAGGCACTTTCTAATTTCCTTCGGGAGTTCCTTCAGGATTGGAGTCGGCTTGTGAGATAATTCGGTCAATTAGGTCAATTCGGCTCTGAAGGTCGCGAATGCTTTGCCGTATCTCAGGCAGATATTGTATCATACCGTATGCTCGCTTGCCCAGGTTTGCTTCGATAGCAGGCGCACCCAGGACCACTTTGCCGTCGGGAATGTTGTTAATAACGCCAGCCTGGGCTCCAATCGTAACGTTGTTTCCGATGTTGACATGACCCACAATACCGACCTGCCCCCCGACTATACAGTGATGCCCGAGGGTGGTCGAGCCGGCAATTCCCACCTGGGCCACAAGCAAACAATGTGGACCGATTCTTGTGCCGTGACCTATCGTAACAAGGTCACCCAGCTTACTACCCTGGCCTATCACCGTGTCACCAAGTGTGCCTCGTTCTATCCCGCAGCAAGCACCGATTTCAACGTCATCTTCTATAACTACAATACCGGTCTGTGGTATTTTGTGGTGTATGCCCTTATGGGTGGCGTAGCCGAACCCGTCTTCGCCTATGGTCGAATTCGCATTTATAATTACACGATTGCCTATTTTGCATCCATCGTAAATAGTAACATTAGGATAGATTATACTATCGTTACCAATTTGCACACCTTGCCCGACGTGCACGCAGGGATAGACTATGCAGCCGTCACCGATTTTTGCCTCGTCGGCTATTGTTACAGAATCATGAATATGGCAGTCCGCGCCAATTTTCGCGCTGTCAGAGATTGAAGCACGAGGGCTTATCCCTACCTTTTTGTGTTTCCGATGCCCGTGAAGCAGCACCATTATCTGCATAAAAGCATAGTAAGGGTCCTCGGCTATCAGAAGAGGAACTGAGGCGGTGGGCGCTTCCTTGCCCACGATTACCGCACTTGCTTTGGTCGTCCGAAGTTGTTTCACATATTTGCGGTTAGTCAGGAAACTAATGTCGCCTTCGCCGGCCCGGATGAGTGTCGAGGCCGATTTAATTATCACATTAGGGTCGCCACAGACCCGCCCCTCCACGTATTCAGCTAATTCGCCCAAAGTTTTTTCCGGCATATATACACCTTTACGAAAAATCTCTTTTTAGACTACATCTTATATACCCGATTGCCACAAATCACCTGTCGCGACTTGGCTCCGACAAGCGAGCCACGGCGGATAGGGCAGTATCAAAACTTGGTTATTATAACAGAAAAATCGGTCGCTGGTCAACCCCGTTGGAAAACAACGTCTTACTTCTAACCAGGTCAACTGCTTGAAACCTGTCTCTGTTCAAAAAAATTCTCCTATAATACCTTGTATCGTTTGGTCTGGGCGAGGCTCTCAGACATTCATTACGCTGTCAAAACGTCTAAAAGCTCACGCTGCAGGCTCGCCAGGGGCTTCTTGGTAAAAGCTGCAGTAGTGTTCGAAAATACTTTTACAGCCGGCCCAATGGGTATATATACTGACGGATTAGTTGGGCCAAAAACAGCTAACGTCCTGACCCCCAACGCTGCGGCCAGATGTGTAATCCCGCTATCGTTACCGATGAACCCGCTCAAACAGCTCAAAAGCCCCAATACCTGAGCCAGGGACAAATCCCTCAGGCACCTTGCAACACTGCTTATGTTCTTAATTGTTGCATCGCTGTATCTGTCCACCTCAGCAGGCCCCAATAAGAAGATTACTTCAATACCTATTGAATCGAGCTCTTTGGCCACAGACAAAAAATTATCCAGATACCAGCATTTCCTTAGTCCGCCACTGCCCGGCTGAATAACCACAAGCTTCTGACCAGGCTCAAGGCCTATTTCTTTCAGCAGTTCCTTACCCTGGGCTATATCCGCGTTGGTTGCTTTTATTGAGCAATCGCACGGCCGAACCTGTCGGGGCTGCAAAGGTAAACCGCTCTGCCTGATAAAATGCTCTATGAAAAAGTCGGTTAAATGTCTGGAAAAACCTTTTGGCGGCTTCATAGAAAGTGTTATAACTTCCGCACTGTGGCTGCAATTGGCGGTGAAAATCAGGTTTTGTTCAAAATTACTGCCAGGCTCACCTAAAAATGTTGCAATCCAGGCATAACCGGAAAATGTGTTTATCAAAGGGTCTCCGTCCTTAAGGTCAAATGCCTTCGTTTCCACAAACAATCTATGTAAATCTTTTGAGTCTATGGAGCTAATGCCGTCAATGCAGGTTCTGCCCGGTAAAATGCCGACATATTCACTATGCCCGAGAATATCAACTCCGCCCAATCCGAGGACGTCCTTCATAAATGCAGCCAAAGGCAGCGTCAATATACAATCGCCAATCGCCCCCGGCTGCAATATCACCCCTCGCTGCGCCTTCCGTGCAGCTTCGGCTCCCTTTTCTCTGAGAAGGTCCAAAATGTTGTCCGGTGTCTGCATATCTGACAGTTGGTTAATCGGTTATCAGGAAAGTGCCTAAAATTCGGTAAACTCTATTCTTACAACTTTAGTTCACTTTAGGCACTTTAGCTCACTTTAGGCACTTTAGCTCACTTTAGGCACTTTTAACTATTTCCGTCTGCTACTTTGTCAATCCATCCGCCGCCGATGAGTCTGCTGTTTTTTCCTTCCTTTACCCCGTTAGAACTTTTCGCTCTTCGTTCTTTTATAAATTGGCTATTTGGTTCTAACAGAAATTCTTCTGTGTTGTTGTTCACTTTAGAGTTTCGAACGGCGTGAACGTAGAAGGCGGCTAATTGGCCCGGCGTTATAGCCGAATTTGGCTCATCAAACTCAACGACGACGCTGTTTCCTTGCGGAGAAACCCTCGCGGGTGCGCCTCTATCGTTGTAGCGTATTTTCACCTTCGCCCGAAAAGACGAGACCGGCTCTTCGGTAAGCCAATTCACTCCTGTTGCCCAGAGTTTGCTGTGCATAGCTTCTTCTTTCGGGCCAAGCGTAACCGTATTACTTTCGGCATCAATCTTCACCACATAATAAGGCTTGCCCATTGCAACTCGAAGCCCTCGCCGTTGACCGATGGTGAACCTGTGCACGCCGTTATGTTCGCCGAGAACCTTGCCGCTGCTGTCGATAATATTTCCCTTGCGGACAAGTTCCGGGCACCGCTGCTCAAGCACAGCTACATAATCATCGTCCGGTATAAAACATATCTCCTGAGATTCAGCCTTGTGTTCGGTACCCAAACCGAACTTAGCCGCTATCTGACGCGTCTGGTCCTTTGAATAGTTACCCATCGGTAGAATAAGGTAAGGTAATATTTCCTTATCGACCATTGATAAAACATAGGACTGGTCTTTAGCGGCATTAAGACTCTCGTACAAGCCTGTATGGTTATTGTGCTTAAGAATCCTTGCATAATGACCTGTGGCAAGCAAATCGGCTCCATTACTTCGTGCAAAATCCCACAATTTACCAAATTTAATATATCTGTTGCACAAAACGCACGGATTGGGCGTCCGAGCTTTTCTGTATTCACTGCAAAAATAGTCGAGAATTCGCTCAAAATCCCTGCGAAGGTCCAGCACATAAAGTTTTATACCTAATTTCTCAGCAACTTGTTCGGTATCTTTCAGCGCACGGCGGCTCTCGTCGCAGGTAATCATAAATACGCCTGCACAATTGAAGCCGTTCTGGTTCAGTAATGCAGCGGCGGTCGAGCTATCCACTCCGCCGCTAAGCGCAATTAAAACTTTTTTCTCATCGCTTACCATATTTGCTCTATACGCAATACGAAATTAGTCTTGAGGATAAATAATTATACGGTCGTGGATAACAATTATTAAATCGTCTTTACCGTCGTTTGTTACGTCAGCGACCTGTAGCTCTCGCGGCTCAACATTGGGCTTAGGGGCTCCTTTACTATCGCGGTAACTTTTTTGCTCGAATATCTTAAAACGCATCGCAGGAATTGGCTTCAGACCGGCGTCAAGAGCAAGTATTTCGATGTGATTGCGCCTCCCTTCTACCATAATAATATCGGTTCGGCCGTCGTGGTTTATATCTCCCGCAGTAAGGTTACCGTATATGCCCTCATTTATTTTTGTCTCGTAGTTGAACGACTGCTCCAGATGCCCCGCAGCATTACCGCCGTTCGGCCTGGTTATAAGTGCAAACTTCCCGCTGTCGAACAGCAGCAGGCTTTTAGCCTCGTCCCGACCCGTCTTCGACGGGCGGGACTCGTTACCTGTAAGCGGTGCGAACAGCATTTTGAGATGTGCCGCCGCATTCCACTTGCCCACATCCAGCTCCTTTTCGACACGATAGGTCTTGTCGTCACCGGTTTTAAGTATCTGAAGCTGACCCTTTCGACCGTCCAGCAGTAAAATAGCGGGCCTGCTTTCCAGACCCTCGCCGTAAATATCAAAAGCAGCGACAGCCGATATTTGGTTCTCCGTGCTCTTGGCATTGTACTGGTCGATAACATTCCAGCTCCAGCCATTTAAGAAAACCAGGCTTCTTGCGAAGTTCTTTTGTGCCACCAGCAGCTCTTTACCCGCTTTGTCGTCCACATTGGCCAGGGCTATTGAAGGCAGGCTCGCATCTTTAATCAAGCTGGCCTGCGCCTTCGGTGAGTCAACTACTTCAAATTTCCTCTTTTCTATCTGACGAACTAATATGGGAGGCTCATAGCTGACAAATATCAGAACGTCCTGTAAGCCGTCCTGGTCAACGTCGAGCACTTTCAGACCGTCCGGATTAGAGGTCAGCCCCGTCAGAAGTAAGAGGCCGCAAGCGTCTGCCTTATCATCAGTAGGGACTTCTCCCGACAGGGATACTGCGTATAACGGGGTGAGCTTCTTAAGCTCTAAAGCAGGCCCGGTTTCACCCAGCCTCTTATCCGAGGGGCTGGGTTCACCAGCTTTTTCGTCAATCTTAGACGTTTTATCTCTGCCCTTAGCCAAATCGGTACGCCGTTTTTCTGCCGCTGACAAGTTGTAGATTGTTCTGAGGGTTCTAACATTGTTGCTGTCTATTGATATATAAATACAGTCCACGTTGCCGTCATTGTCAACATCGGCAAGCTCCATCGCCACCGGCTCACCTGTTAAATCGACAGGCTGCGGGAATGATAATCTGTCGTCTTCAAACTTAGTTAAGCCAACCACCTTTTCCTTGACGCTCAGAACACCTAATTCGGTTTTCCCGTCGTCATCGATATCCACCGCGGACAGGCTCGTAATATCGGCAAAAGCAGGAAATCTTACCGGCTCAGCCAGTCCAAGCCCCGGCATTTGTTTATAGAAAATAATTTCTGCTGCGCCGGGGTCGCTGATTATTACGTCAACCAGGCCGTTGCCATCGAAATCGCCTATTACCAGGTCGCGTTTTGTATCTCCTTCGCCTGATGCAAGAGGGTAAAATAGAATCGGCCAATCGGCATCTGCCGCAAGGCATCCTGTGGACTTCTGGTTTACAGCAGTCCACAGGACGCCTAACGGCGCAAATTTGTAACAGATTAACCGTCCGCTTCCACTGTCAACAGTTAGTATTTCCTCGCCGGCCACACCATCGATGTTATGAAGCTTAAATGTGAACGGCCTCTCAATAAAGAATCGTTCTTGTGGACCTAATTGTCCGCTCTCAAGGCCGAATCGAACATGTACCGGCTTTTCAATATCATTTGTTATAAGTATAAGGTCGTTTATTTTATCTCCGTTCAAATCGCCGACTTTGAGACTTAATGTTTGTGCGGAGGTAGGATATTTTACAGGCTCAGCCAATCCGGCATTGCCGCTCCGCGGCAATGACGGAGCCTTTTGAACAACGATATAAATACCATCACGGCCGGCCAGTGCCAGGTCGTTAGCACCATCATTATTCAGGTCAGCGCAATCTAACATATTGGAAGTTAAAAGACCGTCATCAATCTCGAATTTCTTTATTGTTTGCCAGCTCAATTTAAGGCCCGGCCTTGATTTTGGCTTATCTGCTTCAGCGCCGTTGGCCTTTTGCAGCATCACATACAGCCCTTTCGGCTCACCATAGAAAGCCAAATCCATCATTCCGTCAGAATTCAAATCTCCACAAACCAGGCTGTACACTTTTTGCGAGACTGCTATACCCTGTTTCTCGAAACGGGTAGGGTGGGTGATTGTATTTACATCTATGTCATTGGGGTCAACGACTGCTTCTGTTTCACCCGGCCCGACAGAATCTTTTTGAATCAGCAGCTCTATCTTGGCCTTTCCATTGTTAACAATCACAATATCATTTCGGCCGTCACCGTTAAAATCAGCTATGCTTAGGTCTTGTATCCCCCAGTCTAATTTAATTATCTCTATTTCTTCAAATCCATAATACTCAGAGAGAATATCGACCTGGGCCTGCTCTGCATCGATTGTGCCGAGAATGGCACTTATGAAAACAGCTACAGTTACAGCCTTAAATATCTGCACGGTAAGAACCCTCTTTAGAATCCACACACTCACGTGTGTGGTATTCATTACCCACACGTAAGTGTGGGGATATATATATCAACAATATACATACTTACACCGATAACATCAATAACAAACTCGTATCTAACTCATAGCGGGCCTTATTTCGTTATGTTGACCCCCTTAGAGGTAAAACTTTGTTTTCTCCGAAAGGAGTCCCTAGGACTAACGGGGTTGAATTCGGTGTTCTCCACAGGACGCCTATCGGCGGATATTCGATATGTAATCGTTACTTAAGGCGACCCTGCTATTTTGTGGTCCGCAGGACTCCTGCTGGAGGATGCCCCAAAACTCGTTTATAAACCCTCTCAATGTGGCTTACTGTTCCGGCCCAGCTAAATTTCTGTTTAACATAAGCTGCAGATTTGTACTTTACTTTTTCTTTAAAGCCGTCTCTGATGAATGTAGTAACCTTCTCAGCTAAGGCTTTGTAGTCGTCTAATTCTATCAAACAACCCACCTGCTCGTTGATTGTCTGCCTGAAGCCTTCGGCTTTGCTTGCAATAACCGGCGTGCCGCAGGCCAGTGCCTCTAATGCAACCAGCCCAAAAGGCTCAAATCTTGAAGGAGCTGCTACGACATCAGCTATGTTATATAGCTTGACCATTTGTTGGTGGTCTTGATTGCCGAGGAAGTAAATATCGTCCAATTGCAATTGTTTTGCTAACTGCTCTGATTGTGCCCTTAAATCACCATCTCCTGCGATAAGGGTTATTGGCCTTTCGTGCTCCTGGGAATAAATCTCGGCTGCTTTGAGGAGGGTATCAAGCCCTTTTTGAGCAGTCAATCTTCCGCCGAAAAAAACCACGGGTCTGTCTGTCCGGCTTAAAGCCGGAGCATAACTTTTCAGCAGACTCTTTTTGTCTATTTCAAGAGGCCTGAAAATATCAGTGTCGGTGCCACTTTTAACAATTATAATTTTTTCAGGGTCGATGCCGTAAGCACCGATAGCTTGTTCTCTTTCCTGCTCGGTTAATGTCATAATAATCTGTGCACCGCGAATTCCGCGCAGGGTAAGCCCTTGATACTCTTTATATTTTTTGAAGGCATAATACTCGGTCCCGTGAAGGGTTATGACGTATGGTATATCTAATTCCGCAAGGACCGAAGCAATGACCCAGCCATGATGAACGTGGATCATATCCGGCTTAAAGCCGGAAATCCCCTGTCCAATCTTCTTTCGAAAAGCCTGAACGTAGGCTTCTTTTTGGTCCTGATTTAGCTCACCAAATTTCTTTCCTTTGCTCATCGGATGAGAGGCGAAAACCGGAAAATCAAAATCAAGGTCATATTTCTCATTCTCACCGTTGCTGAATAGAATCGCCTCAACATAATATTGCTTGTTTGGTACGTGGTGGTCGGAGCAGAGGACTCTTACCTCGTGGCCTCTTTTTATCAGGGACCTGGCCAGAGCATCCACGTAAATCCCTGTCCCCGCACCCTTTAGGGGAAAGTGCAGCATTTGATAAATTTTCATCGTAAGTGGCGCAAGCCATCCTGTGGACTGCTTTTGCAATACATTTTTTTCAGTTCAAAACTTTAATCAAGCAATAGATTGCTGCCGGCTCTAACCTATACTTTTTTCTATACGTCTGCGGTTTTTCTTCTGTGAATATCACAATTGCCTGCTTCTCGGCGTTCGTAGAATCCGCAGAGCGATGTCGTCAACGTATTTAGGGCAAGGCAGCGTCCGATTGCCGTTGGTGTGTTGAAACGTCTCGGTCTTTTCGACCTTTCCCGTTTTTGTATTTACCCATTCTGCTCTGTAAGTTCCTTTTGGCAGCTCTACAATAAGTTTCATTTCACTGCCGCCATTGATGTAAATGGCATAAGCACGACCCTCTTGTACCAGAGCGCGTGCTGTTACCTTATCTGGAACTCCGCCTTTGATGACTGAATTGTCCGGCTTCATTCTGATAAAGTCGAAGCTGTTGATGAAATCCTTGAGAATCTTCAACTGGCTTTGCAGTTCTGGCCCGCCGCCGCCCGGGGCATTGATTTCTGCCGTTCCATCTTCGTGACCAACTGAAAATGAGTAATCGAGGTTATCATAGACTGCTCCCCCGGCGATGATGAAATCCCAGCCTTCCAGCCGATATGGCTTTGGCTCGCTGCCCGAAAAGCCCGTCTCATCATCGCCGATTATTTTGTTCAAGCCATAGTTCTCGGTAACAGTATTTGGCGGCTTGGCGTAATGGAAGTTGAAAATCGACACATGTGGATTTGGCTCGACTACTTTTTTGGACTTATTAGCGATGTTCTGAGCGATTAGGTGTTTTGCCTTAAGGTCAGCTTCGGCCTTGACGATGGTCTCGGCGATGTGATTTTGCCATTCGAGCGTTACGCCGCCGAAGTACGGCTCGTTGCAGATTTCATAATAAACGTTATCGAAGTCTCTTAGCTTCTCGACTATCTTGCGTACCATTGCATCCTGCACAGCCAACAGCTTGGGGTGATTTAGCGTATAAACCTCGGTGCGTTCCATTTCACCGATGCTGTTCACATTGTTGGCGGCGTTCATAGGGCTAAGTTTCCACATATCGTCTTCGTAGAACGGGCAAAATAGTACCAGTTCAACAACAACGCCACATTTGCCCGCTTCCGTGACAAAGTCGCGCAGGCGTTTAAAGTAGGCGATGTCCCAATTTGTGAGGTCGAACTTATTGCCGCCGTTTGCATAGCCGGGTGTATTGCTCCGGGCCCAGGGACATATTAACTGACCTTTTACTGGTGCCAGCGTGTTGTTCTGAATATTAAATGCTCCCGGGGGCTCACAGTACGCCCCGCTGAATGTCCGGGTCAGGTTAAATCCGTACAATTTGAGCGTTTTGAGATACTTGCTGTAATCGAAGGCTCGATTGAGCACTGCCCCGTAATGCTCACCGGACGTTATCAAAACTGTCGGCTTGCCGCGCCACAGGAAATAATGGGGATTGTCCGGATACACTTGGATTGGCCTAACCTTCTTTGTGAGCTGTGCCGCATCTGCAGATAAAACATTGCCGAATAATCCCAGCACTGCTGCAAACACAAAGACCACAAGTCTAATTTCTGCAATATCTCTTACCGGCAAGCCAATCTTCCCCCTCGTTGTTGCCATTTTATTCACATGCTCATACATTTCAATCTTCTCCCGGGAAAATGTATTTGTATCGCAACGAGCTTGTTGCCATTTTAATATGATTATTTTATAAATCAACACCAAGGGAGTTATTTTACTACGATTCGCTCAGCTATTGTGGACTATAAAGAGTTTGTTATAATCATTAGAGAATAATTCAAGATGGTTTTCGGGCGTGCCCCGTTAGAACCTTTTCCTTTCGGGCCTCTAACGCGGCGTGCAGGTTTACAGTGCAGAAGCAACCCGGCACCAAAACGGCGTGAGCCCCGTTAGAAATCGGCTCTTTTAGCTTGGCAGTCAACTATGGGAAGTAATTTCTAACGGCTTGGGCCGACACGCTGCGACGCATCGCGGCGAGAGCTCTTTTGGTGCCGGGTAGGAAGTGAGGCTTAAATTGAACGTTCAGTGCGAGCTATGTCCAAAAATGTGTTTGATTGAGCCCGGCCAAAGCGGCGAATGTCGGGTGAGAATCAATATCGACGGCGTGCTGCGAACCGTAGTTTATGGGTATCCGTGCTCGATTAATATTGACCCAATTGAAAAGAAGCCGCTTTTCCATTTTTTGCCGGGCACTCCCATTC
This sequence comes from Sedimentisphaerales bacterium, assembly GCA_049287505.1. Classification (GTDB taxonomy): domain Bacteria; phylum Planctomycetota; class Phycisphaerae; order Sedimentisphaerales; family Anaerobacaceae; genus NIOZ-UU13. The sequence goes on from JBAQFY010000067.1 coordinate 13,351, forward strand.
TCTCAATAGCGACCGTCGGCTGTAACCTCCACTGCGAGAACTGCCAGAACTGGGAAATCTCACAAGCCAACCCGGAAGATGAAAACATTTCCGCATATTTTTGTCCGCCGGAAAGGCTGGTGTTACTGACAAAGCGCAATAATTGTCCTTCGCTGGCATATACCTACACCGAGCCGATTGTTTATTACGAATATACTTATGATGCCGCAAAGTTAGCCAGAAGTGCCGGCATACGCAACGCACTTGTAACTGCCGGATATATAAATGAAGAGCCGTGGAGGCAGCTGCTTAAGTATGTCGATGCGGTGACCTTAGATTTGAAAGGGATTACGGACGATTTTTACCGGCGGGTCTGCTCGGCGACATTAAAACCTGTTCAGAATGCTCTGGTTGTGGCCAAGGGCAGCGGGGTAGAGCTTGAGGTTTCGAACCTGGTTATACCGACGTTGAATGATAAGCCCGAGCAGATAGGTGAGCTTGTCAGATGGGTCAGGGCGAACCTCGGCAGGGATACGCCGCTGCATTTTCTGGGGTTTATCCCCCGGTACAAGATGCGGCATCTGCCGCCGACTTCGCTGCAGACACTGGAGATGGCTCGCAACGTTGCGATGGCGGAAGGGATGGAATTTGTATATATAGGAAATGTCCAGAGCAGGGATGGTCAGAACACTTATTGCCCGGGCTGCAAAAATCTGCTCATTGAACGCAGCGGTTATACTATCCTGAAGAATCAGCTCAAAGATGGCTGTTGTCCGGATTGTGGAAAAGAAATTTACGGAGTCTGGAAATGACGCGCAGAAAATTTATTCACAGGTTAATAAAAGCAGGTTCAGCAATTGCTGTCGGTGCTTCTTGGCTGATAAGTAAGGCCTCGCCACGGAAGTTTATATGGGCTGTGCGGGTTAAAAAGTATCCAGGTGCTTTGAAGCCTTTGAGGGACATTTCTAAGCAAAGCAAATGGAGTGGTTGACCCCCTTAGAAATTCCATAGGAGAAACAATATGAGTCAAAAAGCGAAAATTTCCCCCGAAGGGATGCCCTTTGGTCGTAACGGGGTTGATATGGATAATCCGCAGTCCACAGGATGCCTTTCGGCAGATGCCTTGCGGCAGAAGACAAAAAAATGGTTCGGATGGGGATTTCTGCTGGTTTTAGTGATTGTGTTGTTAGGTATTGCCGGGGTCTTATTCTTCAAAGCGTATATTTCGGAAGCTCCCCCCACCGGAGAAATAATACCCCTTAAAAGGGAGGAGCCCGCGGAGTTACCCAAAATTGTTCTCCGTTCATCACTTGCCGGCACATGGTATTCCGCCGATGCAGAAGCTTTAGCTGAGCAAATCGAAGGTTTCTTCCGTAAAGCTCAGGTTGAACCGATAAACAATGTAATAGCCCTGATTTTGCCGCACGCAGGATACCAGTACTCCGGCCAAACCGCAGTCTGCGGGCTTAAGACGACCGAAAAAAAATACAAACGAATCGTTGTTATTGGTCCAAGTCACCGTATCTCGATGGAAGAGATACTGAGTGTTCCGAGGGTAACGCATTACGAAACACCTCTGGGACAAATACCGCTGGATGTGGAATTAATAAACAAACTTTTAAAATACTCACTTTTTCAGAACGTACCACAAGCACACCAGTACGAGCACAGCGTTCAAATAGAGCTGCCGCTGCTGCAGTATGGCCAAAAGAACTTTAAGCTTGTGCCGATTGTGGCCGGCAACTGCTCGTTACAGACAATCACCAAAGCCGGTACCATTCTGAGAAGTTTGGTTGACGCCGAAACCCTCGTAATTGCAAGTTCGGACTTCGTACATTTCGGATCTAACTTTGGCTATACACCTTTTACGGAAAACATACCTGAGCAAATCAAAGAGCTTGATATGGGGGCTTATGAGCATATAGCCCGTCTGGATAGCAAGGGTTTTCTGGAATACAGGCAGAGTACGGGTGCAACAATATGTGGTTATGTTCCAATTGCCATATTGCTTTCAATGTTAAATGAGCCGGCGAAGGCCAAGTTGATAAAATATGCGACCTCCGGGGAATTAACAGGCGATTTCACCAATTCTGTTAGTTATCTTTCGGTTGTCTTTTCCGGTTCATGGCAGAGCCGTCAGGAGATTGAGCCGCAGGCTAATAACCCCGAATTGGAATTAACAGAGCAGGACAAGGAGCAGCTTTTGGCCTTAGCCCGCAAAACAATAGTTTATGCCCTGCGAAATCTGCGGGTGCCACAGGCATCTGAGCTGGGCGTTACAATCAGCGAGGCGATGAGCTGTCCCCGCGCGGCATTTGTTACGCTCAAGAAACATTCCCAGCTCAGAGGCTGCATTGGCGATATCTTTCCACAAAGGCCTTTATATAAATCGGTTATTATAAATGCAATCAACGCTTGTGTTAATGACAGGCGCTTTTTACCGGTAACGGAAGAAGAATGTGAAGATATTACAATCGAAATCTCTGCGCTGACGCCGCCAAAACCCATTGCCTCAGCCGGTGAAATCCGAATCGGTACAGATGGCGTCGTATTGAATAAGAACAGCCGTTCCGCTGTGTTTTTGCCTCAGGTTGCACCGGAACAGGGTTGGGATGTTGAGCAGATGCTCACGCAATTGTCTTTGAAAGCGCAGTTACCTGCCGATGCCTGGAAAGAAGGTGCGAGCTTTCTGGTCTTCCAGGCGGATATTTTTGGTGAACCCCGCCCGTCGAAGACGGGATGGGGTGAAAGTGAAGGGACCCCGTTTGGTGGGAACCAAAAATGAAATTTGCTCGCCCCGTTAAAAGTAAGTCGATAGGGGGAACCGCCGCTCCTTTGCTCCGAATTTCTAACGGGGCTCGCAGCTTGCTGATATTCGTTTACGGTCTTTTTACTATCGCCGCCCAGGCCCTGCTTTTTCGCGAGTTTATAACCACCTTCGAAGGCAATGATATTAGCGTTGGTATTTTCTTTGCTTCGTGGTTTCTATGGGTGGGCCTGGGGGCAGCAGTTGTTTATAGAGCGCAAATTATCGCTGAAAAATTACTCAAAAACGTAGAGCTTTTGTTTTTGAGTTATCTGCCGGCCTTTATTCTTCAATTGATATTAATCATCCAGGCGCGTGAGCTTGTAGGCGTCGAATCGTATGCGCTGTGGTCCGTTTGGACCATGCTGATTGTGTCAATAGTAGTAAATGCTCCGGTCAGTATTATTACGGGAATGCTGTTTCCTATCGCCTGCCGATGGGTCGAGGAAAACCGAAAGCTCCCCCTTGCCGAGCCGCGGGCTCGTCGCGGCCCCGTCTCACAGGTTTACATTATTGAGGCAGCGGGTAGTTTTGCCGGCGGGCTGGGAGTAACAGTTCTTTTAGCTCTTGGCATAAGCTCGGCAAGGATTTTCTTTATACTCGCGATTCTCGTTTCGTTATCAGCAGCCTTAAACAAACTAAAAGCAGCTTCGCAATACGGTGATACGACGTTGATAAATTCCGGCAAAATTAAAGCACAGCTTATGTTTTTGCTCCCGCTTTGTATCCTCCTTTGCCTTTTCATAAGAGCTGATAAAACCTTAATGCGCTATGTAAGAGTTGTGAAATGGACCAAATTACTTCCCGCTGATTCTTTAGCTGGCTCTTTCCAAACAGCCCAGGCTGAATATCTCTATGGTGTTTATCAAAGCCAATGGGTTGTAATGTGCCAAGGCAGTGTTATTGAAACATTACCCAATGAAAGTGCTACCGGCCAGATAGCAGCTATTGGATTATGCCAAAAACCTGATTCCACCGATGTCCTGGTCATCGGGTCAGGCCTTGGTTTATGTCGGCAATTCCTGCACTTACCGCAAATAGAGATGGTTCGCTGGGCACATTGCGACAGTGAATATATGCAGGAGGTTGATAGAGTAATACCACAGGAGCTTAAAATCACTGACAATCGATTGCATCGTTTGACCGGTGACATTCGCGTATTGCTTGCTGAAAAAAAGCGATTGTATGACATAGTAATTTTGAATTTGCCTGATGCAACCAGCTCGGTCCTGAATCGATATTATACACTCGAATTTTACCGTCAAGTAAAGTCATCTCTCAAGCCTGATGGCATATTCCAGGTTCGCGTGGCAGGCGGTGAGAACATTATGGGCACCGAGCTTGTAAATCTTGGTGCTTCAACCAAGTCCACTCTTGAGAAGGTTTTCGCAAAGCTTGTTTTAACCCCCGGAGAGGACACCTGGTTTATTGCATCTGCCCCTGCCGGCGATGAGCGGGGGCTCACCGGCGACCCCGGGACTTTGCGGGACCGTTTTGCAGGGATAAAAAATGCAAACCGTCTCTTCAATCCGCAGGCCTTGCTTTCCGTTTATTTGCCGGACCGTGCCGCAACCGCTGTCAAAAACTACTCAAGTGCCGATTTACCCGAAGAGCTTTTGATTAATCGCGATTCCAGACCTCTGACGCATCTGTACAGTTTATTGCTTGCAGCAAAGCAGTCGGGGGCACCGGTTACGAAGCTTATCAAATACTTAGCTCTGGCCGGCCCATTAGCTTTTGTTGTTCCTGTCTTGGTTTTTATCGTGCTGCGAATTATTTATATCCTGAGAACAGCTCAACAAGATAATCCGCAGTCCACAGGATGCCTTGCGGCAGATGCCTTACGGCATAAATCCGGTTTCGATAGTAGTTTCCTGGTTTTCTCGGCCGGCTGGGTGGCTATCGGCCTGGTAATTGTCCTGATGTACCTGTATCAAACACGTTTCGGCTCACTTTACCTGTACATCGGTATTGTTTCATCTCTGTTTATGGTGGGCCTGACTATAGGTGCCGCTCTAACAAGGTATTTATTGGCGGGCGGCAGGAAAGTTCAGCCGGAGAAATTACTATTTGCTGTGATATTTGCGCATTCTTTAATCTTCTGCGCTATTGCTTTTTGGCCGGACGAGCAATGGACACATCTGACATTTTTGGTTGCATTTGTTTTGTGCGGTTCGTGCGCAGGCTGCTATTTTCCGATAGCTGCACGGCAGTTGGCTGATTCCGCTTTCGAGACCGGCCGGGCCGGCAGCAAGCTCGAAACCGCTGACCACATTGGTGCCTCAGTGGGAGGACTGCTGACGAGTCTCGCACTTGTTCCGGTACTCGGGGCGCAGGTAACGCTATTTGGATTTATTCTGCTCATTCTGACCAATGTACCATCTGCCTTGCTGAGAATATACAAGGCCGAACAAGTTTGTTCTTTTGATACAATCGCTTTTAGATTGCGAAAGCTTGGATACGTCTTATTTGGCGTTGGCGTATCTATTGTCTTTTGCTCGAACCTGCTCGCTGAGGCTGGCGCACGTCTGAGGCCGTCACTGCCCCAGCATTCGGCACAAGCGCTGGCTGGCGAATTGCGCCTTGAGCAGCAATCAACGGTTATTAGCGATAGTGCTCGCAAAATCAGTTATTTCAGGGTTTCGGACGCAAACGATAAATTAACCGGGTATATCTTTAGCTCTGAGTACCTGGCGCCGGAGGTTCGCGGTTTTGGTGGCAGGATGAATCTTGCCGTTTATGTGGATACTACCGGCAGACTAATGAGTTTCCATATAATACGGTCAAACGAAACACCTGCGTACCTGGAGCTTCTTAGCGAATGGTGTAACTCCTTAAATGAACGTTGGCTCTTCCGGGCCGAGCCTTTCGCTGACGTTCACGCTGTAACCGGTGCTACTGTAAGCTCTGTTGCTATTCTCTCAGCACTTCAAACATCAGGTCACAGATTCGCTGCACAGATTCTGGGCATTGCTGTTGAAGCGGGGCCCAAAGAAAAAATACACCGAGCCGCATATCTTCCGGACAACCATGCCATATATTTGATTGGTGCTTTTGTTCTAACCCTGGTTGTAATCTACCGGGGCGGATTTTGGAGCAGATTGGTTGTGCTCTTGTTTAATCTTGTGCTTGGCGGTTTCATTTTGAACACCCAGTATTCCAGCGAACAAATAGCTTCCTTGCTGTCTGTGCATACGCCTGCTTTTAGATTAACGGGTGCTTTTTTGCTGGTTATAGGGCTGCCGTTTTTGGTCATAATCTTTGGCAATATTTATTGTGGCTACATCTGCCCTTTTGGTGCTGCACAGGAGCTGCTTGGATACGTTTTGCCGGGAAGATTTAAGCAGCCGATACCGCCTGAATCTATGCGCAAGGCAAGATTTGTTAAATACGTCGTTCTTCTTGTTTTGATAATTGTGTTCTTTTTTTCCAGAAACAGAACGACATTGGCGGCAGACCCCCTCATTTCGATTTTCAACCCGGCGACGCTGAGTTTTGATAGATACCCGCCGTTGGCGGGACGATTTTCGATTTTCGATTTTCGGTCGGCAATGTTGTTGATAGCGGCGATAGTGCTGATAGGGTCGGTTTTCTATGGGCGCTTTTGGTGTCGGTATTTGTGTCCCGCAGGAGCCTTTCTGTCGTTACTCAACAATCTCGCAATACTAAAGCGCTACCTGCCGGCAAAAAGATTTGGCAGTTGTGAGTTTGGTCTTACCCCGAACGACCGGATGGACTGCATACATTGCGACAGGTGTCGCTATAGCTCACAAGTACAAAAGAGAATTAAAGTAGAAGAGCACAAGCGAACGCCGGTTCTTGTGCCTTATGCACTCATAGTAGCGATATTCATATCGGCGGTTTCTGTAAACAGGTTCTTGCAGGTCATTCCTATGGGCCGCGATTATTCCGTTGCTTTAGCTCCTTCCGGAGGCCGGCCCAGGGACGTCGATATGCAGCGCATTCGCACTTTGGTTGAGCAGAAAAAGCTTTCCGACCGGGAAGCAGAATTCTATAAGAAACTCGAGTAAGGTTAGTTTGGTGTCTGCACCCCCATTCTTGCTTTCGCAAGAGAGCAGGAGCTTGCGCAGGCGCAGGTGATGTTTGATGCTTCACCCCGTCCTGTCTTTGCCGCAAGGCATCCTGCGGACGACAGGCGGGGTTCAACGGCAAAAATAATTGAGTTCAAAAGGGACAGTATGAAAACAAATATTTTTTGCATAGCAATCTACAGCATATTCATAATCACTCCCTCTTCTTATTCAAAAAATTTTCAGCATTTCTACGAAGACCGTCTCTATTTGCAGGATTTTGCAGAGAAAATCCCACTTTCAGACGAGCTGGCCGGTACAGAATTATCCGCGGTAAGCTCAGATAGAAATGGTCGCATCCTTGTTTTGTCGAGCAAAGGACTATTACAAATTCATAATGGAAAACTGGTGCCCGACCAACGTTATAGACCTATGCTGGATATGCAAATAAGAAGCATGGACACTTATCGCGACCAATTTGTCTATTTAACTGACAAGGCTGTCTTGAGTAACGCCTGGGCGGGTAAGTTTTACGTGCCCCACAAAATGCCTGATGTTGGATTATTTAAGATGGGAAGTAACTTTGTTTTTTTGGTGACTGGAAAAGATGTTCTCGCCTATTTTGAACAGGGCGAATGCGTTGACAAATGGAAAATGGCTCAGAAACACATAAAACAACTCTTTTTTGACCGGATGCGCAGCCG
>JBAQFY010000068.1:0-42320 GCA_049287505.1 Sedimentisphaerales bacterium
CTTTTTCTACCGGTGAAAGGACCTGGATATAGGTGGTGGCGGTATATCTTGGAAGATATTTCTGTAAGAGATACCAGCCGGCACTGCCGCCTGTCACCCCCAAAATAGTCAGAAAAATTATCAGCAATATATGCCTGCGCAAAATCCCCAGAGCCTCTCTCGATGTCATCGAGGCAGTCGCCGGGAGCCATGGCCCTGCCGGCCCTTTTATTCTATTCGATGCTATTGGTCTTGCTTCGGCCATCTTGTTCTCTACCCTGAATCAACCAATTAAGCAATTACTATTGTGAATAGTGAGTAGTTAATTAACCACTCACCAATTAACCACTCACTAATTAGTATCTGGTGCGGAAAACAAAAATCGACAATGTCACCCCTGCGAAAGCAGGGGTCCAGAGCGAAAAAACTGGATTCCCGCTTCCGCGGGAATGACAAATACTTTATCCGCAACAAGAACTAATTAACAAATTACGTAAGGCATCATTGCGAAAGCCGCTCAATAGCCTTGTTTATTCGCTGCTCAGCTTTCTGCGACAATCTGTCTGCTCCTATTTCCAACGCCTGTCTATAAGCAGCGAGTGCCTCTTCTTTTGCCCCGAGCTCTTCTTTTATCATCCCTTTATGCTCGTACACCTCCGCAGGTACGAGAATATCATTCTGCTGATATTGCTGCAACGCGGCTGCTAAAAATTCAGCGGCCTGCGAATTCTCACCTCTTTTATGCAGCACATAAGCATAAGTATCCAGGAAGCCGGGATTATTCGGCTGTCTATCAAGCGCACGCTTGGCATACTGGAGAGCTTCCGGGAGCCTTTCATTATTTTCAACAAATAAATACGCTAAATTGTTCAGAATACTGGTATTATTCGGCATTTTGGTCAGCAAACTTTCGTAAACTGTAATAGCGGTTCTGAGATAATTTTTATCGGAACTCTTCTCGTAGGCGAGAGTTAAAATGTCAGCTTTTTTCATCGTGTAATCGACCCTTCTCTGACTGTCCGGCTCGGCCAGCTCGACGCATTTGCCAATATAATCTATGGCCTCGCCGTACTCGTTGTTAATCTTCGCCAGATTAAACATAGCAAAATTAGCCGCGAGCGAATCAGGATTGGTTTCGAGCTTTTGCCTGCAATACTTCAAAACTTCATCAGGTCCAAGCATCAAGAACATTCTCAGCAGAACCTCAGAGGCAAGCGTCTCATTTTCCCCCGCTTTATCAACAGCATTCCGGCAATATTCCACAGCGGTTGTTCTATCACCGAGCTTCAACTTCGACTGAGCCATTCGCAAATATGCTATGGGCGCAATGCCGCTATCAACATATTTACTGCACTCTTCAAAGACCTTGTCCAGCTTCCGAGGATTCCAATTTCCTGCGTTTGGTTCCCCTGCCCCTAAGATAAGTGCCTTCATATACCCGTCGAACGCCGTAACGTACAGCACATCCTGTACTTCGTTACTTTCACCCTCAGCGAGATGTGCTTGAAGCCTGAGCTGATAGGCTTTTTGATATAATTGCTCGGCTTTGTCGGATTCACCTGTCTTAACAGCAAATGCACCAGCTCGATTCAGCCACTGTGCGCTGTCCGGATATTTCTCAAGCGTGTCTTTGTAGAATCTCTTCAATGCCTCTTTTCTGTCGAGCTGTGAGTAAATGCGCTCAAGCAATAACCTGGCTTCAGGAGAAGCACCAGGTGCGTCCATTGTAACCTCAAGCTCCGTGATAGCATCCTCATATCGCCCGGCGCCCATATAGGCCTTGGCCAGAGAAATCCGGGTAACAGGCTCATCCGACAATAATTTGCTTTCTTTAAGGTCACTGATTGCCTTGCCATAATCTGCGAGGAAGAAATTAATTTCACCTCTTAACCGCCATGCCGCTGGGTTGTTCTGATTGGTCTGGAGGTTCCTATTCGTCAATTCCAATGCTTTGTCCAGCTGCCCCTGTCTCATTAGCAGCCAGGCCTGGAGCAGAAGTATTCTTTTTTCATTAGGATACTTTTCCTTAAAGCTCTGTAATTTGTATTCCGCCTCTTTAATAAGGCCGACCCTAAGAAAAGCCTCAATTTGAATAAGATTGTGTTCTATGGTATCATCAAGTGCTGTAAGCTCTTCGGAATATTTCTTTACCGCTTCCCTGTCGATGGTTTTTTCGGCAACAAGCAAGAGACCTCTGAGCACAGCGACGTCTTTGGTACCGCCTTTGTACAATCGCTCTAAAACCTTCCTGGCTTCGTCGTATTGGCCTCGCTGAAAATAATGGTCCCAAAGCAATCTATCGTCTTGCGATTCCTGAAGCAGCGCTTTAGCCTTTTCATGCTGGCCGTTGGCCCGAAGGTATTCTGCATAGTAATAGAGCATCTGTTTGTCGCCGGGGTTTATTTTCTTAGCCTCCTCGAAAGCCGAAGCTGCAATACCAAACAGCGTTTCCTTAAGCTGCGGATTGGTTTCTTTCACGGCCACCTCCGTTGCCAGTTGCCCGAGCAGTAAAGCATTGTCCATATTAGGGGCGGCCCTCTGCAGGTCCTGACGAATTGCGACCGCCCGCAACGGCTCCGTCGGGGCTATATACTCAGCGTAAAGGTCAAGTAACGCCAAATCACCGGGATTAAGTGCGATTGCTCTTTCCAAAGCAGTCCTGACCTCGACTATCTGGGACGAAGTAACACTATCACCAAGCTTTTGATTTCGACGGTATAATATGTTGGCCGACACTTTTGCAATAGTCCCATCAAGAGGATTCAAGGCTGTGGCTCTGCGAATATCCTCCATAGATGCATGCTCGTTTCCAAGAGAAGCATTGATATCGCTTCTGAACATATAAGCGTATGAAAATACAGGCCTTTGTCTCAAACATTCGTCGATTTTTGCCAAAGCGTTTTCGAATTCGCCTTTAGCCATAGCCAGGCGGGTTGCAAAAAACTGGCCCTGACAATTATCGAGGTTTTCACGGCGACCTGTCTGCGTGATTTGCTCTGCCAGCACCCAGTCTTTCGTCGCAAGTGCTATATCCAAAAGATGGTTCGCAGCAAATTTCAACTGCTCAAAAGCCGGCCCCTCGGATACACCCCGCCCATCCGATGAGCGGGGTTGCGAAGTTCCTATTTCAATGGCCCTCTTTAACTGGCTGGTCGCCTTTTCCAGCTCGTTGTAACTGCGATAAAATATTCCAAGCTGCGCGGCGCGACGAATCGGGTCAGCGATACTCGATAGCACCTGCTCTTCTATTTCCTTGCGCCTTTCTTGCGAAATCTTTGCCGGGTCGGGTTCAGAGAGTATCTGCTTATAAACCAGCACCGCCGCATTATCCGGAAAACATTCCAAAAATCCGTTGACTAAACTTTTAGCCCGGCTCGCCTGGCCTTGTGATATGTAATTTCTGCAAACATTAATGACAGAAGCTTGTCCAACAGAATTTGGCTCTATCAGCAGGAGTTTTCCCAGCAGTTCCGCTTCAAGCTGCCGGCAGCTTTTCAATTCTTCCATCATGAGCCGGATATCGGTTGTCAGCTCAACAGGCTCTTTTTCTTCAGGTCCGGTTTGCGGAGGAATAAGGCCTGAACTTTCCCGTATTTCCCTTTGCGCCATATTCAGTTGAATTTGCCGAATCCTGGCCTGCGCCAGAACCAGCCTGAGTTTAATCGTATTAGGGTCATCATCAGGTCTGTTTGCCAATTCCTTCTCAGCATCATCAAACTGCTTTGCGCCAATATAAGTTTTGATGCGAAGCTCCTTGCTTCTGTCATTGGAACCGAAATATTTCTCAAAAGCATTTATGGTCTCTATGGCGTCCGACCACTGATTAAACTCCAAAATAACCTCAACATAATCCAAATGCGCTTCAGGTCTGACCTGGCCAATTCCTGAATTGAGCGCGCTTATCAGAAATTCTTTGACCGCCCCAACTTCAGAAGTGTCCTTAAAAATCTTTGCAAGAGTGTACGAAAGCTGCGCAAACTGTGGCTCTCTGGGCCAGGGTAGTTCAGGTGGTTTAAGTGCTTTAAGTTTTTCGTAAGCCGCATATAACTTTCTGACAGCGGCTTCTCTATTGCCCTTTGCAAGCTCAAGCATTCCTCTCCATTTAATAACCAGCGGCTCTTCGCCACTGCCGGAAATCTGCTCGATTTCGTGCACGGCCTGCTCAGCACCTGTCAGCCAAAGGTCGGTTTGCGATGGGCTCTGCGGCTCACAAGGCTCCCCGCCTTGCGGGAACCGCTCAAGTATCTGCTCGATGTAGCAATTTGCGAGAAAAGCATACAGCATAAATCTGTTATTTATCTTAGCCTGATGTCGTGGACCGGGTTCATCCTGTGCATCCGGCAAAGTCAGTGCGTTCTTTGCTGTTTCTATTGCTTTTTCTATCTGCTGTTTTTGCTTATAAACTGCAAACTTGTGATAGTGCAAATTGGCCGCATTTATTGCATAAACTACATTTGTCTCGTCCAATCTAATCGCCTGTTTAATGGCTTCAATCGCCTTATCAAAATTTTCGGTTCCCAGCCGAGGACCTGAAAAGCTGGAATAGACCGAATAGAATTGAGAAATCGCAGCAAATGCCTCTGCACTGGAGCTAAAGTCGCGAGCAAGCGACAAATACTCCGGTTCGAGTGCGCGAATCCGCTCATCCAGCAGCTCAGGGCTGCTGCTTTTAGCAAGCATAAGCTTTAACGCCAGAAGATTAATGCGTGCCTTCCCGGCTACGGCTCGGGCCTTCGCCGAGACGAGTGGCTCGGTCCCTGCAATTTGAACTGCCTGCTCTAAAAGCGCCGTTGCCTGCTTTGTAGTCTTGTCTCTTTCTTCAAGGTTACCTCGTGAAGCGAAAATTTCCCCTTTTGTGACAGCCGCCCTCGCCAAATACCAATAGGCATCGATATTATTTGGCTCAAACTCCTGGACCTTCTTCAAATCATCGACCGCCTGGGCAAGCGATTCGTCCCTGTCAGTTACTGCCCCCAAAGATGCCATTTCAAGAACGGCTCTGCCGCTGAGCAGATATAAATACGGCCCCAGGGACTGCTGAGAAGTCTCTTTTTGTTCTGTCTCAAAGACATCCCATCCGGCCGTATTTTCCATAAGCAGGTCTGCATTCTCTGCCACTTTCAAAAATTCCGACGTCTGCTTGTGCACCTCTTGCCAAATTCGACCCGCATTGCCAACAGACATTAGATGTGCACCGCTATCCGCCATTATGTAAAGGTACTTCAACCGGCCGTAACGGGCTTTCACATTGTTCGGATCTATCCTTATTATTTCGTCCCAGCATCCTAATACAAAGGGCCATTCCTTAATTTCGAGGTACATATCCACCATTTTGAAAAGTACCTCTTCTCTGAGCGGGTTGGTCTTTGCACTCGCATATGCACCGCGAAAATTGTTTTGGGCCCTGTCATAGTTTTGTTGTTTTATTTGTTCATCCGTCGCCTGACGTGCTGCTTGTAGGGCGGCTTCTGCGTCTTTGATATATTCTTCCGGGTCTCTGCTCAAATGCAGAATCGCCAAAATGGCCACCAAGGCAAAAACTACAAAAATCACCGAGCCTATCAGTGCAACTTTTTTGTTTAACCTCCTGCTTGACATAACTTAACCTCGTATTGAATATTTTGTATCTTTGATTTTCCTTTGCATATCACGCTTTACTTTTCCCAGTCGGGCCAGTACTCTGCTTCTAAAATAGGCAAAATGACCGCCAGAAGCTTTTCGCCCGCTTCAACCGCCTGCTCTTTGTTTGGTGGAATCAACGTCTGGTTAAAAACCAGCTCAACCTTGCAAAAATACGAAGATTTGTGAAAAAGGTTCTTGTTCAAAGCTATTCGAGCTTCTTCTCTGGAAGCCGCATAATCTGCATTGACTTTAAATAAGTACAAAACCGGGAATTTTTCACCCCTCCGCCGGAGATTGGCTTTTGTGCTGCCAAAGACAAGATGTTTTCCTCGCACTTTTCTCTCGAACCCGGCATTGTTATTTATTTCCAACGTTACACTATCGGATGCCAATCTTTGAAAGCCTCCGCCCGCATAGCATTCTTCCGGCACGTGCGGCACCCTGTCAGGAAGCCGGTAATAAGTAATAAACAACATGCACTTCTCAACCGCACTATTAGCTGCCGCATCGGTGTCTTCCAGAATCCATTGAATATAATCTTCAGTTCCTAACGCTTTGATTATTTCCTCGTTTTCGATTTTGCGTTTTGATATTACTTTGTAAGAAGCTAAATCATTTTCATCTAAAAGCTCCAAAGATTTTTTCAACGGCAGTGGTTCTTTCTTTAGATATACCCCGAAACTTTTTATAGCTATCGACATGCCGGCCCCGGCTGTCGCAAGCACCGCAGCACATATCAAAAAGGCCGGCTGTAAATAAACTCGTATATCGTATCTCGTATCTCGCATCACATATCATCCTGCTGCGGCTTCGTCCTTCGCCGAGACGAGTGCCTGCCCGCTGCGTCGCATCGCGACGAGCGAACCACAATGTCCTCGGCAACTACATCGGCCTCTTCGATAAACAAGCTCGACATAAACCACGCAAGAAAACCATATAAGCCAAACGCCAACGGCAGCATCGCTATTCCAAGCGTGTCATGATAGATGCCCTGAGTGTACTTAGGATGCATCAACACATAAATAAAACCGGTAACCGTAACTCGTACAATATTGCAGAATATCGCGATGGGAATCGTGCTGAATAACAAAACGATTCGCTGCCATATAGGCCTGTAGTGCAAATATGCCATAGCCACCCCTAAAGCAAAAAAGGCCATCAGCAGATGCATTCCGCTACAAGCCTCGGCCACATTAAGCGAAGGCTCCAGTTGCTGACCTTTATAAATCACATCTATCACCACGCCGCTGACAGTGGCTTGCATCCCACCAACCAGATTAAGCAGTGCAGTTGCTACAGCAGCAGCAAGACGTTGCATCGGCATAGTCAGACTAACATAGTATCTGTGCGGCAACGGCACAGCAAAAATTAAAAAAGCGATTGGCAGCCACGTATATTTAACCAAACGCCACCCACCCAAAAACAATACAATCGCACCAAGTGTCGCTATCATGCCAATGGGCCGTAAGTATCCGTACTGGAGCTGAACAATGTTGAAAGGATAGAACAAAATCCCGCAAATCAGAAAAAACAAGCCGAGATAATTTGGCTTCAGCTCGCCTTTCTCAGCGGAGCGAAGTATCTCTTTCTTGCGCTGGTTGATGAAGTATAAACTGAAAATCGGGATTAGAAAACCGTGCGACCAGCTGCTATCAGTGAGCCATTCGCGGACGATTGTCTGAATCTCATTGTGAAAAAGATAGCAAAATAGTGTTCCTATTATCAATATCTTAATGTAATGATGAAGCCCGAGTTCGCGCCACTGTTGTTTTTGACGCGGTGTACTTATTTGTTGTGTTTGGGTTCCCATTTAGCAATCTTTTTTACAAAATTGGTTCACTCTACAATAGAAGAGGTGATTTTGTCCACTATAGTGTAAACTAACAGCTAAAAACCAAAAAGTAGAACTTTGGAGCTCAACCGTTCTGCGCTTTTCGCTTTACACCTTTATTAGAACCAACTGGGGATAGGCCTGCTCGTGTAGAAATCTCTATCTGCAAAATTACGGTCATAAACAAAACCAAACCCATAAGTAGCTCTGAAAGCATTTCGCAGAATTGCGCGCCATCTGGAGGTTGGGTGTGTGCCGACACGGATTAAATCATTCGGCTTTATAAAGAAGTCCGGCTGCTCACCGCTGGCGATTTTATCCAAATCCACCATTACTATTTCTTCTTTCTTCCTGCCGATTCTTCGTACCACTTCACAGCGCCTCGGCCAGGCCAATGGTCCTAAACCGCCCGCAGCAGCTATAGCCATCTTCAAAGTCATTGGTCGGCCCGTAATAGGAATGTACCCAGTACGGTTAACATTACCGTCTATGCAAAATTCACCAACAATATCAACAGGCACATGAATAGTATCGCCGGGTTTTATCACGATATTATATCGGGAATCACCTGCAAGCAACCTGTCGGCAGGAATCCTTATAAGGCGCGTCCCGGCAACGGGCTCACGTTCCAAATCCGGCGGTGCCTGCTCTTTGAATAGACCAAACGGTTTCTCTCCAGGTTCAACTTCGATAACCGGTCTTACCGGCTCTACCGGTTTTGGTGGCTTCGGCGAACCGACTTGAACAGGAACCCATTTGCCGTTCTGGAAAATCCACTCAATATGCCCTGCTTGTTCTTCCTCTTCTGTCGGCTTCGGTGAAACGCTTTGTTCAGGGACAGAAATCCACTTGCCGTTCTGGAAAATCGACTTAATACGCCGAGGTTCCTCTTTATCCAAAGGCTCACTCATTAGTTTCGGTGCAGCCGGTACAGGCGATGATGCCTGTGTGTCCTGGCGATTTATTCGCTCATCTACCCTCTCTTCGACACGAACCAGCTCCCTGAACGTCTCCAGCGCGTTTTCGACATTTATCCGCTCATTTAACCACTTTTGTTCACGACGAGAGCGCTCATCCAATGTTTTCAATATGTCTTTGACACCTATCGGTTCATCCATCGTATCTGGAGCAGCCAACATAGTGGATGATTTCCTTTCACCTTGGGTATCCGTCCGGCTCCGCGTGCGATTGCTCGGCCATTCAAAGGCTTTCGGTATTCCAGCCGCCTCCCAATCCGTTACCATCTCAGACGAAGCTATAACCACTTTACTTTCAGGCCATTGATATTGTGTGCGAGGTCGGACTGTCTCCTGAATCTTATGCGCCGACTTGGCACTCTCAGGCTCAATAACCTCCAGCTCAAGCTCATCAAATCCCTGTTTAAGGGGCTCATATCCTTTTTCCCTTTTGTCCCCAACAAAACGTGAAATATAAATATAGCTTACATTAAATTGTCTCGGTCCACCTGCTGTCGCAAGCGCATCGGTCAGCCTGAAATCATATCTTGGAATAGAGTACCTGCCCGGAAGGGGCACACCGTCACCTAATATTGAAAACGCACGCTGCTGGGAGCCGGCTAAAGCTACGATAACCGACGGGTTCTTCAATATGTTCGGAGAAAGAATTTGCTTTATCGCTTCTTCAAGTTGTGCTTCTGTCAACCCCGCAGCTTTTATTACGCCGACCTCCGGTATGGATATCCTGCCGGTTTCGGTAACAATATAATTATTTACAAATTGAACACCCTCTTGAAGTAGCTCGAATATAGCTACGCTGATAATATCACCTGCCCTGAACACATAATCAGACTCCATCGCTACAGTATCTATGGCCAGCGGCTCTTCGGCATCCTCCCAAGCCACCGGCGTCTCCTCAGCCACCCCCAACGAATCTAAAATTACATTGACTGCAGGGACAGGACGGAATCTGCCTACCTGTGTTGGGTCAAAAAATTTACTGCCACAACCGGATGAAAGAGACAAAAAAAGTAGAATGCAGAAGATAGAAGTCGGAAGTCGAAAGTCAGAAGTCTGACTTCCGTCCTCTGTCCTCTGACTTCTGTCCTCTGTCCTCTGACTTCTGTCCATAGCAAAAAACTTCCAAAAATATCGAGCCTGCTGCCACGTCTTGCGACGCGAGTCGCAGCGGCAGGCTTTTCTCTGTCCTAAATCCCTGAACCGCAAAAAACGCACCTTAAGCCCATTTGATTTCGCTCATCCTGCCATTTTCATATTTCGTACTTAGATTTTACGTCTCAATTTTCTTTCACATCACAGGCCATAACCAGTATCAAACAGGCTTAACTCGATGATTTATCGGTTTAATGACTTGCTCGCTTAACTTTTTTTAACTCTTGTAAAGGTTTGTGTAGGGACGCCTTCTTATTCGGGGCCGATAATTACTGCAATATCAATATAGACAAAATAACCGTTCCGATGGAAAATTTTTGTGGACACCGATAAAAATTGTGTCCCGCACCAATTGAGCTTTGGCTCACGCCTAATTGGTGCGGGATGAGCTTTTCTGGTTCGGGCTTATCGTTAGAAAAGTATTCTGGCGCTAACGTATCGCAGGTGTCGTCGTAATCTGCAGTTTTATATTTCAAAATTTTTTTAAGTATTTTTGTAACTTCCCGATAGAATAAGCGTTATATATATCGTAAGAGACAGTCTAATATTTGTTAGAAGCGAATTTGCCGTTACTAATTTATGGAGGTCTAAAGAATGTTTAATTCAAAATGTTTAAGAAATGCCGCTGCAGTGGGATTATTGGTTCTGCTTGTCCTTGCCACAGGACTACAGGCGCAAAGTTTGGCAAAGCCCGCAGATGACCAGTTGTTGAAGATGATACCGGCCGAAAGTCTGTTTTGCATACGGGTGAATAATTTTGAATATACTTTAAGTCAAATAGACCAGTTCTTAGCCGGCGTCTCACCTATGCCAATGGGAATCTCAATACTGGCTCGGACGCAATTAGCCAAGGTGTTAGGCAGTCCGGAGCTAAATGGCGTAAATATGAACGGTAGTTTTGTGATATTTGGCGCAACTCCAACCGGCGAACCGACACAAACCAATCCAATTTCAGAGCTGTTCATCGGTGCACTTGTTTCTGCTACAGATTACAGACAGCTTATCAGCGGTAATCCAAATTGTAGCCAGCCGGATGAGAAAGGCGTTTCTAAAATCACAAGCAACGGAACACCTATAATGCTGCTCACGCAGGCCGGCAATTATGCACTTATAAGCTG
Source organism: Sedimentisphaerales bacterium (assembly GCA_049287505.1). Lineage (GTDB taxonomy): Bacteria > Planctomycetota > Phycisphaerae > Sedimentisphaerales > Anaerobacaceae > NIOZ-UU13. Next base: position 10,680 of record JBAQFY010000068.1, read on the forward strand.
GGCCAATGATTATGACAAGCTTCTCGCAATGGCAAAAGCGATTTCAGCCGCCAAAGCACCGGGACTTGCAAGTGCGCTCGATGCTGCTGAGGCAAAACTGGCTACGACCGAACCAGTATGGGCGTACGGTAATGTGCAACAGGCCTCCAAGGCTTTCGGAACTGTAGTGTCTGGCAAAATTGAAGAGTTCAAAACGACAATGAAAAGCATCGACCCTAACCGCCCGGGAGCCCCACCTATGATGAACATAGAGAATATAATGAATATGTATGTCAGCATTTTTGAGACGCTGATGAAGGAAACCAGTTCCGTGAGCCTGACCATCAGGCCGAAACCGACTGCATGTAATCTTAAGGTGAGCGTTTCGGCGGTACCCGGGACGGATATGGCGAATATGTTCGTCGCAGATGCCTCAGCGGCGCAGGAGAATAAGCTCTTGGGATATCTGGAAGATGGGGCGATGATGAATTTCGCAGGCAATATGGATGGTCCATTATGGAAAAAACTCTACTTTATAGGTATTGATTTGCTTGAGGTCATGGCCGGTGACAGTATAAAAGCTGTCGATATTGAAAAATTTAAGACCCTTGTGGAAAATATGTGTGACAGCCTTGATGGACCGATAGTAGGTTCAGCTTCGATAGATTCAAAGGCTAAGCCGCCCTTTGTTGCCAAGTATATTATAGCGGTCAAGGACAAGAAAAAATTTAACCAGGTCATCGACGAAGCCGTAGAGATAATGAAAACCAGCAGTATTATGGATTTCTATAAGGGGCTTGGTATAGAAACCGGCTTTACGATACAGAGGGGCGTTGACAGTTACAAAGACGTCTCAATTGATTCGGCGAAGCTCACGATGAAATCCACGGATGCCAGCTCGTCGCAGGGACAAATGATAAATGTTATGTACGGCGGCGGATTTGATTACAGATGGGGTATGATTGATGGGCTGTGGGTTTGTACCATCGGCAGCGATGCAAACTCAGAGATACGTAAGCTGATTGACAAGGTAAAGGCCGGTGATCCAAAACAATTGAACAACGAAATGATGGCGGCTTTGACGCTATTACCGGAAGCGGATAAAGGCGATTTCCTGGTAACGTATAATATTCTGCGATTGTTCAAGATGGTTGGAGCAATCTCGCCTATGCCGATGCCAATGCTACAAATGGATATTCCCACCAAGAGCAATATCGTATTTGCAGGTAAGGCCGGCAATGGAAAAATGGCTGTGGATATTGCTCTGCCAAAAGAGCATCTAACCGAGATTATGGCGGCCTTTCAAATGATGCAACAGCAGCAACAGATGATAATGCAGCAGAATCCCAATCGCTCTGGTGGTGAAACAGAATTAGAACCTGAAGTCGCACCGAAAAGATAAAGGTAAAAAAGATAACCCAGCTCATAAAGAAGGTCGGGCCGAACAGCTCGACCTTCTTTTATTCTACTTTGAGCGTTTTAAAGTGTGATAATCTATTGTAACAAGCCGCTTCTGCGAATCGCCCCGGGCATCAGCTCTAAATATCTCTATCTTGGAAGGAACGCGAACGCCCTCTTTTCCAACCTCGGTATAGTCATAACCGCGAACCGCTAAAAAATCATCCCCCCCCATATAGTCAAACAAAATCATATCGACTAAAAAGCTGTCCCTGTCCTGATAGAAAACCGCTTTAGACAATGGACGAGCGGGTTCGGGCCCGAGCTCAGCTCCAAGAACCGGCTTACTTCGCCTTTCAATTAGGTAATACCATTGTCCCTGGATTTTGAGCCCGGTGGTCTCTTTACTAAACTCAACCGATTTATCAAAAAAACACGCAGGTATCGTTATGACACTCAATATCATTTCTGCAAAATGGCTACTGCCAATTACAACCGGCAAGGCATCACTTTGTCCGTCGCCCTGTAATACATCGAACTTACCTTTCGACAACTGCCAGATAAACCTGCCCTTTGGCTCCCGGGCTGAAATCTGAATAGAATTCGACCAGGGATAAACTACGTGATGCTGCTCAGTCAGGTAGAAACTGCCATCCGGCTGGTAAAAAGTAACTACACAATCAAGCTGCAGCTCTTTCATTCCCGTCCAGGCGTTCAATCCACCGGCTGCTTCAATCGCTTGAACCACATAATCAGGCGGAACAGAAACAGTTTCAAGGTCCGGCCCAGAGGCCAAAACCTCTACAGCATCTTCCTTGTATTTCCGCTGACATCCGATGAAGAAGAAAGCGGCCACAAGAACTAACATAAGGACAGAGGACAGAGAACAGAAGACAGAGAACAGAGGACAGATAATCTGACTTCTGACTTCTGACTTCTGATTTCTGATTTCTGACTTCTGATTTCCGACTTCCGACTTCTGAGTTCTCATCTTAGCCTCCTATTTCCTATTTTGTATTTAGATTTTACGCCTCACTTTTCACATCGCACGCCAAATTTGCAAGCTGCTCCATTAGAGCATACCTCTGGACGGCGTCATTGCTGGCAAGTTTCATTAACGCCGCCGCCACTTCAGGCTTGGATTGTTTTAGAGTGCGAAAACGATTTTCACCGTAAGCATACTCCTCAAAATCAACCGTAGGAGCCTTCGAATCGAGCTGCAGTGGATTTTTGCCCTGCTCTTTAAGCCGTGGGTCGAATCTATACAACGGCCAATGGCCACAGGCAACGGCCTTCTTCTGCTCCTGATAGCCCGCCGTCATATTGATGCCGTGAGCGATACAGTGGGCATAAGCAATTATAAGAGAAGGTCCCGGATAAGCTTCAGCCTCGACAAAAGCCTTTACTGTCTGATTGGTATTTGCACCCATTGCCACCTTGGCAACATAAATGTTCCCGTAGATCATAGCCGGAAGCCCGAGGTCTTTCTTGGGCATTGGCTTTCCACCTGCCGCAAATTGGGCTACTGCCGCCCTGGGTGTAGATTTGGACATTTGACCGCCGGTATTTGAATATACCTCGGTATCCAAAACAAGCAAATTAACATTGGCTCCGCTGGCCAGAACGTGGTCCAGGCCGCCATATCCGATATCATAAGCCCATCCGTCACCACCAAGGCCCCAAACTGATTTACGCACAAGATAATCCGCAACGCTTAATAACTGCTTACATTCCGCACAGTCGCTTTCCTTGCATTTGGCCTTGAGCTCATCCACAAGTGCTCTGTGTTTCTCAATAGCATCCTGCTCGGGGTCGTCAGCCAATGTGGCCGACCGGATTTCCTCTGCTAATTTCGCATCGACACACTTGTTTTCGACCACCTTATCTAAAAGCATAAGAGCACGTTCTTTGAACTTATCGACCGTCAGTCGCATACCCATCGCAAACTCGGCGCAATCTTCAAACAAGCTGTTGCTCCAGGTCGGCCCTCTGCCATCCGACCTTTTCGTATAAGGTGTCGTAGGCAGATTGCCGCCGTAAATAGATGAGCAGCCGGTCGCATTTCCAATATACGCCCTGTCTCCGAATAATTGTGTCAACAGTTTAACGTAAGCTGTCTCTCCACAACCGGCACACGCACCGGAATATTCAAATAAAGGCTCAATCAACTGGCTGCCTTTAACGGAAGCGGCTTTGAAGAGACTACGGTCGGTATTCGGAATAGCCAGAAAATATTTATAATTATCACGCTCAGTATCACGCAGCGGTTCCTGCAATGTCATATTGATTGCCTTTCGGCCTGTGGGTTTCTTGTCCTTGTCCTTTTCCTGGGCGGGACAGACATTAACACAAGCGCCGCAACCGGTACAATCTTCCGGTGCCACCTGAACCGTGAATTTCAGACCGGCAAAGTCCTTACCTTTGGCATCGGCACTCTTGAATGTTGACGGGGCATCCTTGAGGTGCTTTTCATCATAGGCCTTAATCCTTATAGCCGCGTGTGGACAAACCAATGAGCACGTTCCGCATTGAATGCAAACATCAGGCTCCCATTGTGGAATATTGAAGGCTACGTTGCGTTTTTCAAATTTCGTCGTGCCGCTCGGAAACTTGCCGTCAGCCGGCATCTTGCTTACAGGCAGTTTATCCCCACGAAACGTTATAAGTTCTGCTGTAACCTCTTTGACAAAATCAGGGGCATCTTCCGGAACAGGCGGACGCATCCGTATCTTGCTGGTTACCTTGTCCGGAACAGTAACCTCATAGACTCTATCAAAAGTTCCATCAACCGCCGCATAGTTCATCTCAACAACTTTCTGGCCCTTCTTTCCGTAAGTTTTTTGGATGGCATCTTTGATAGCTTCGACAGCCGTATCAAGTGGAATAACATTGCTGATTTTGAAAAAGGCGGTTTGCATAATCACGTTGATTCGCGCACCTAAACCGAGCTCGGCAGCAAGCCCAATCGCATCAATAACGTAGAACTTCAGCTTCTTTTCAATTATCTGTTTCTGCACCTCCTGCGGCAAAGTGTCCCACACCTCATCCTTGCCGTGGCTGCTGGTCAGCAGGAAGGTACCTCCTTGACGCGCAGCGGAAAGCATATCATATTTTTCCAGGAAACTTGGATTATGACACGCAACAAAATCAGCTTTTTCTACAAGGTAAGGCCTCTGGATAGGCTGCTCGCCAAACCGCAGATGTGATGTCGTCATTGCACCGGCCTTCCTGGAATCGTACACAAAGTAAGCCTGGGCGTAATTATCAGTTAGCTCACCGATAATTTTTATAGAGTTTTTATTCGCACCCACTGTGCCATCGGCGCCAAGCCCAAAAAACATGCCGGATAAAAGTTTTTTACCGGCAATCTCAAAAGATTCATCAACCTCAAGGCTGGTATTCGTTACATCGTCAATTATGCCTACCGTAAAACCATTCTTGGGTCTTGTTGCATCGAGATTATCAAAAACGGCCTTCACCATAGCAGGGGTAAAATCCTTCGAGCCAAGTCCGTATCGTCCGCCAACAACAAGCGGATATTTCTGAAAAGCCGTTTGGCCCGCATACATAGCCTCACCGATAGAAGTGCGAACATCCAGATACAACGGCTCACCGAGAGAACCAGGCTCTTTCGTTCTGTCCAATACTGCTATTTTTTTGACGGTTTTCGGCAAGGCGGCTATAAAATGCTCGGTGCTGAACGGCCGATAGAGTCGCACTTTTACCAAGCCTACTTCTTCGCCTTTAGAGGCCAAGTATTCAACTGTCTCGTGAGTTGTTTCGGCGCCTGAGCCCATCATAATAATAACCTTCTCGGCATCCGCCGCTCCGACATAATCAAACAAACCATATTGCCTTCCAGTTAGTTTTGCGAACTTATCCATTGTATCCTGAACAATTCTTGGCGTAACCAAATAATATTTGTTCACCGTCTCTCTGCCCTGGAAATACACATCCGGATTCTGGGCCGTTCCGGAAATCATCGGCCTATCCGGCGTAAGCGCCCTGGCCTTATGCCGGGCTACTGATTCGTCATCAATTATTGCTCGCATATCATCAAACGTTAATTCCTCAACCTTCTGAACCTCATGGCTGGTTCTAAAACCGTCAAAGAAATGCAGGAAAGGTATCTGCGAGGCCAACGTCGCCTGTTGAGCGATTAGTGCTAAATCCATAACCTCCTGAATGCTGCCCGAACACAGCATTGCAAAGCCGGTCTCCCGACAGGTCATCACATCAGAATGGTCGCCGAATATCGAAAGTGCCTGACAGGCCAATGAACGAGCTGAGATGTGAAAAACGGTAGGCAGCAGTTCGCCTGCGATTTTATACATACTGGGAATCATTAGCAAAAGTCCCTGCGAGGCGGTAAAAGTTGTTGTTAAGGCACCAGTTGCCAATGCACCGTGCACGGCTGCGGCTGCACCGGCTTCCGACTGCATCTCTGTAACCGAAGGAACCGTTCCCCAGATATTGGGCTGGCCTTTGGCTGTCTTTGCATCGGCCATTTCGCCCATAGATGAGCTTGGCGTAATCGGATATATTGCAATAACTTCGTTCGTAGCGTGGGCCACGTATGCCGCCGCTGTATTACCGTCAATTGTAACCATTTTGCGTTTATTCATAGATTCTCCATTTCTGTAAAGTAAGAATAATAAACAAGTTAGCTCAAAAACGCCCCTCTCAACAGGTTATCTAAGCACCCTACGGGGCTTCCCATACAGCCCGGTAACCTGCCGTGTACAGGCAAAGAAAAATAAATAATATCGGTCTCTGCCCACTACTCGGAAGATCTGAAAAACATTTCTTATACACCTTTCCACTGAATTAAGCAATATAAAATTCTGGCAGGATTTAACGGGAATCACACAAAGAAGGTCTGCTTTGCAATTTGTCGGAAAACGGGGGCTGGCAAACACTTGCGAAAATTGTTCAAATAACATTTTTAAAAAAATTCTCTTGCTTTATTCAAGAAATTCGGCTATAATATTTTTAAAGTAGATATTGCGGTGTTTCTGTAGATTTCTTAAAAACAATATTTTTTCGGGAGGAGCGAATGATGAAAAAGCTATTTTATAGCGCTCTGGTCTTGCTTTTGCTTGTTTCAGTCCTTACTCAGAACAGTATAGCCGGGAGCCAAATTTTTGAAAAGGCTCTGCCAAGAGTGGGCCAGAAGTACGTTCCGGGTGAGATCATAGTCAAATTCAAGCCCAATGTTTCGGAGGCGGAGATATCCGCCTTAAATGCAGTTCAAGGCGCTTATACTATCTACACCAGTTCAACCGCCGGCTTCTCAAGATTGATGATTCCCAGCGGCAGGACTGTTGCCGAAATGGTCGAAATCTATCAGGCAGATGCCAAAGTTGAGTATGCCGAGGCAAACTACATTGCTTATGCTATGATGGTTCCTGATGATGAGCTATATTACCGTCAGTGGCACCTATATAATTCTACCTACGGCGGTATTCAAATGCAATCAGCCTGGAATCTCTCTAACGGCTCAGGAATCATCGTGGCAATTCTTGACACGGGTGTCACCGCTAATTCTCGCTACGAACAAAATCCCACAGGGCCCACAATATTCTACGAGAAAGCTCCAGATTTAGCTGAAACGAACTTTGTGGCCGGTTATGACTTTGTTAACCGAGATAGGTACCCTGACGATGATTCAAATCCCGGGCACGGAACCCATATAGCTGGTATTATCGCTCAAAGTACTTATAACGAAATCGGAGTAGCCGGTATAGCTTATAATGCCTCCTTAATGCCTGTAAAGGTATTGAACAGCAATGGAGCCGGAACTTATGCTGACGTTGCAGAAGGTATTGTCTGGGCGACAAACAATGGTGCGCACGTAATTAACCTGGGGCTGGGAGGTGCTGAGCCCTCAAAAACTTTAGAGAATGCAGTAGCTTATGCTTACAATTACGGCGCAACGGTAATAGCCGCTGCAGGTAATGACGGCATAGGAAGTATGTGCTACCCTGCCGCCTATGATGATTATGTTATTGCTGTAGGCGCCACCCGTTATGACGAAACTTTAGCATATTACTCCAACTATGGAATAAGTCTGGATTTAGTAGCTCCGGGCGGTGACCTTAATGTTGACCAGAATAAAGATGGCTATAATGATGGGATTTTGCAGCAGACGTATCTGAAAGATGGTACCAGCCAAATATTCTGGGGTTATTGCTTTATGGAGGGAACTTCAATGGCTGCCGCGCATGTCTCCGGTGTTGCAGCCTTGCTTATAGCCAACGGAATTGCCTCCACACCCGATGGAGTCAGAGAGGCCTTAGAATTCTCAGCAGAGGATAAGGGACCAGTAGGCTGGGACGCAAGATACGGTTGGGGGATAGTAGATGCTTTCGCTGCTCTTCAACAGAAACCCGGACCAGGACCAGCACCCGGACCAGCACCCGGACCGGCACCCGGACCAGGGCCGATTATACCTCTTTCAGCAAACTTTACAGCAGAACCGAAAATCGGTCCTAAGCCGCTGACAGTACGATTCACCGACCAGTCCACCGGAAATATCACAAGTTGGTTATGGGATTTTGGCGATGGAACTACTTCAATCGACAGGAATCCGATTCACGTATTTAAGGACCCTTATTCTTACAGCGTGAGCTTGACAGTAACAGGTCTGGATGGCTCGAAAACCACAAAAAAGGATAATTTTATCCAGGGCTTTACACCTTCATCTCCTGTAGCGGACTTTGAAAAAGAACCAATACAGAATAGTATGCCCATGACCGTGCAATTCATTGATACATCCTCCTGTTCGGCGATTTATACCACCCGCAGCGAGGGCGGCGGCATGATACTTGGAACGATGAACTCTGCACAATACGGAGGTATCTCAAGCTGGTTGTGGAACTTCGGGGACGGAGAAACATCAACCGAGAGGAATCCGGCTCACACGTACAAAAATCCTGGTACGTACACTGTAACCTTGAAGGTAACAGGGCCTGGCGGTACGAATACCAAAACCAAGCAGAACTACATCACCCTGACGATGCCTTCGGTACCCATGGCCGACTTTATAGGAAAACCGAGAACCGGAGACGGACCTCTGGTTGTGCAATTCACCGACAATTCCTCTGGACACATCACAAGCCGGTTGTGGAACTTCGGTGATGGAACAACGTCAACCGCACAGAATCCAGCTCACACGTACATGTACAAGAATATCGGTAATTTCACAGTCAGCTTAAGAGTAACAGGCATGGGCGGCACAGATACTGAAACCAAGACCAATTACATTCAAGTGAGCACTCCGCCAATATACATCAACATTGACATGTCGAGGAAGCGAGTCTTCTATGCTTCGGATACAGTAACGACAGTGGTTACGGTTACACAGAATAAACCTTCCGGACAACCTATCAGCGGAGCGACCATACAGGGAGCCTGGAGCGGAGGTTTTAGCGGCACTGTTTCCGGTTCAACAGATGCAAGTGGCAGAATCAGCTTCGTGACAGATTGGATAGCAAGATCACAAACCGCCACATTCACTATTAATAAAGTGATAATAGACAACAAAGAGTATGATTTTGCCGGAAAGATGAGTGAATCAAAATAAATTGTTAAGAAGATAACAGAGCTCGTGTAACAAAATCCCTCGATTCTGGAATAGAAAGCTCCAGCTTATCGAGGGATTTTGTTTTACTCTGATACCACTGCCTGATACCATGAAAATAGCAAAAAGGTTAAAAGGAGCGTTTTGTCGGGCATCCTAAATTCGCACATAGTTTCGTATCAAATATTCTATTCGAGATACATTTTACATTCCACGCTTTACCACTATTCATTGTTCAAGACCAAAGAACTCAAGCCATTGCGTGGTTTCGCTGTCGGTAAGTCCCTGCTGTTTTACCAGAGGCTCTTTTTCCGGTCTTTTCCGGCTTAGCTGCTTCTGGATATCATTCCAGAAAACCTCCGACTTTACTGATATTGCTTTTTTGGCCCGGGCCGCCTTTCGCAATCTCCGGTCGCTGCTGACAACCGTTAATCTTCTAGGAGCTGTATTTGCACCTATTTTATTCTCGATTACCGTGTCGGCGTCCGTATCTAAGCCGACAAAAAAAACCTCCAGATTGCTTATATTATCGAATCCGCCTTTGTCCCGGGGGCCGGTACCATCAAAAATAATTGCACCCTTCTGACCGGTCAGCTTCAAATACCTGCCGATAATCCGGCACAATCCAACATCGCTGATGGGCCCGGAATCCGGCCCCTCTTTATGGATTGAGTACAACAGATTATGACCATCGATAATAAACATCATTCATAGTTAATGGTTTATGAACTCTCAACTACGACCTATTGGTTTTTTCAACTTCAAACCTTACCTCGCCGCCGACGATTGTTTTTTCGACCTTGCCTTTGACTTTCCAGCCGTGATAGGGACAGTTCCCACACTTAGAACGGAATTTGCCTATGTCGGTTTTGATTTGTCAACATAGCAACATGCGCGCTGGATTAAGGGTCCGGTCGAATGGATTAAACACCAGACCAAGAATTTCTAATGTCACCACTCCTAACAACGCTTCATCCCGTTCCTTGCCCAAAATCACCGGTGTATGGCTTTCACCCTGTGGAAGAACTATATAGGCCTCTGACACCGCCCTTTCAACTGTTGTGCCATCAGCCAAAATAAAAGATATCTTGCGTTTCGGCTTTAAACCAATCGTTTTCCACACCTTTTTAGGAACGAGCGAATACTTCGCTCCGCTATCTATGAGGAACTTCACGGTTTTTTCTTTGCCGGAAGGCCCTTTCACTCGGCCTTCAACATAAGTAATGCCCATGATTCTTCTCCAAATCACTTTATGCCTCGAATCTTATCTCGCCGCCGACGATTGTTTTTTCAACCTTGCCTTTGACTTTCCAGCCGTGATAGGGACAGTTTCTGCTCTTGGAGCGGAATGTGTTTACGTCAATCTCATATTCAGTATTCGGGTCGATAATAGTAACATCAGCCCGTCTGCCTACCCCAAGTGTCCCCTTGTCAACACCGATTATCTTAGCCGGTTTTTCCGCCATTAAGCTAATCAAGCCGGGCCAATCCAGAACGCCAGGCTTAATCAGTGCTCTAACATAAAGACCCAGTGCACACTCCAGAGACGCAATGCCGAAAGGAGCAGCTAAAAATTCCAGCTCCTTTTCGCTTTGCAGATGCGGGGCGTGGTCCGTTGCCAAAGCATCAACCAGCCCATCAGCTATCGCCTGCCTTAGAGCCTCAACATCTTTCTCTGTCCGTAAAGGTGGGTTTACCTTGTAGTTGGTGTCGTATTCGGCGCAGCACTCCTCTGTCAAAAGCAAATGATGTGGCGCTACCTCACAGGTAATCGGCAAAGAATCTTCTTTTGCAACCCTTATCAGTTCGATCGCCCCGGCTGTCGATATGTGCTGTGCGTGATAACGAACCTTTGTCTTTTTGATAAGCTGAATATCCCGCCACAGCATTGCTTCTTCAGCCAACGGGTCCAATCCTGGCAGGCCCAATATTGTCGAATAATAGCCCGAATTCATTACCCCTTCGCCCGCAATACCGTCATCTTGACAATGCTGAGTCACAACCACGTCGAACATAGCAGCATATTTTAAGGCCCGCAGCATAACCGCCGGGTCCTGCACCCCCTTACCGTCATCGGTAAAACCAATGGCCCCTGCTTCTGCCATAAATCCCATCTCCGCAAGCTCAACACCTTCAAGTCCTTTCGTAATAGCTCCCATCGTGTAAACATGAGTTTTCCTGGCCTGTCTGGCTTTTCGATGGACATATTCGACATCGGTTTCATTTTCGATAGGAGGGTTGGTATTCGGCATACAAACGACCGATGTAAAACCAGCCGCAACAGCCGCTGCTGAGCCGCTCGCTATTGTCTCTTCCTCTTCATCGCCCGGCTCACGAAAGTGAACGTGAATATCAATCAAACCCGGCACGACTAATTTACCGGCCGCATCAATAATCTTACAGTCTTGGGTCTTGAGTCTTGGGTCTTGGGTCTTTTCTCCGACTGCTGCAATCTTTCCATCAACGATAAGCACATCGCATTTCTTGTCGATGCCGTTCGCAGGGTCTATGACCTGACCATTCTTTATCAACAATTCAGAGTCCATACCTTGTTGAAAAAAATCAATTATCAATAATCATTTGCGTTCTGCTGCTGCCTGGTTAACCAGAAACAGCACCGCCATTCTAACAGCCAGACCGTTGGTTACCTGCTCCAAGATAACGCTGTTCCGGCCGTCGGCTACTTCGCTTTCCATTTCCAATCCTCTGTTAATAGGTCCGGGGTGCATAACCAAAATATCGGATTTGGCCCTTTTCATACGCTCGACAGTCAGTCCGAAATAATGCGAGTATTCCCGTATCGAAGGAAAAGGATTACCGCCGAGCCGTTCAAACTGAATCCGAAGCATATTTATCACATCGACCTTTTCGATAACCTCATCAAGACAATAGCTTATCTTAACCGGCAATTTGTTTACCTGTGCTGGCATAAGTGTCGGCGGGCCAACAAATATTACCTCGGCGCCGAGTTTTGTCATCGCCCACATATCGCTGCGGGCAACGCGAGAGTGCGCTATATCGCCGACTATCGCTATCTTCAAACCTTCAAGAGTGCCTTTTATTTTGCGAATGGTATAAACATCCAGAAGTCCCTGTGTTGGATGCTCACAGAAGCCGTCACCGGCATTGACCACGCATGCGTTGATATTCCTGCTCAGAAACTTCGGCGCACCGCCGGCCCCGTGCCGAATCACAACAATATCAATCCCCATCGCTTCCAGATTCCTGGCCGTATCCAAAAGGGTCTCACCTTTACTGACCGAGCTGACCTTCTTGGTAAATTCGATAATATCTGCGCTCAACCGGTTTGCGGCCAAGGCAAAGCTGTTTCGCGTCCGTGTGCTGTCCTCGAAAAAAAGGTTCACTACAACCTTGCCCCGCAACGGCGGAGCCTTCTTGACCGACCGGGTGCTTATTTGCTCAAAACCTTTGGCTGTGTCAAGAATATACGTAATCTCCTCGGCACTAAGCTCCCGCAAGCCGAGTAAATGTTTGCGATGCCACTTGAATTGTTTACTTTTTCTTTTTAACGCCATATTTTGTCGTATTTCGTACCTCGTATTTTGTCATTCGAAATTCGACATTCAATATTCTTCATTCGTCTTACCTTTACTCGATGACGACCTCGTCTTTCCCATCCGATTCGACAAGGCTTACCTGGACCAATTTTCCAGGTGCGGCATCTGCCTTGTAACCGGCGTAATCAGCCTGTATCGGCAATTCCCTGCCAACTCGGTCAATGAGGACCGCCAACCTTATCGCCCTGGGCCTGCCTAAATCTATAAGTGCATCCATCGCTGCCCGAGCTGACCGGCCGGTATATAGAACATCATCAACCAAGATAATGATTTTATCGTCTATATCGAATCCGATTTCCGTAGTGCGAACCAGCGGCTGAGCAGTGCCGTGTGGTGAATTCAAATCGTCACGGTAAAGTGTTATATCCAGAGTTCCACACGGAACATCTTTGCCGAGCTTCCGTGACAATCGGCCCGATAACCTCTGGGCGAGGACCTCTCCCCTGCTGCGAATACCGATTACTGCGATATCCATCTCAGCCGGTGTCTCAGAAAGAACGCGACCTGTCAAAACCTTGAGAATCTGCTCAATTTGTCCGGAATCCAAAATTACTTTCATAATTAAAGCAAACCACTAATAAAAAAACTCTCTGAATATTGGCTTGAGTATAGCAGCTGCAACTAATAAAGGCAAGATTTCTCAAGAAGTTTTCAAAAACCGACCTTTTAACTCTAAAAACCACATTATTACAGGAGCCTGCCGGATAATTTACTTGAAAATTAAGGCGTTTTATGGTATTATAGTATCAAGAATTTACGGACAGGAATGTACAAGCTAAGGAGGTCGGCTTATCGGGGGAGCAACCTTGTTCCTGCTGGTTTTTTGCGCCTCCTCTGGAGCTATGAAGTGACACGAACAGCTAAAAAAACACTTGTGTTGAAACTGATAACATGCATAGCAGCATTGTTAAGCGCCGCTACTACCGTCAGAGCCCAGGAGCCACAGAATACCAAAACTCTACAGCCGCAGGCATTAGAATATGCTGGTATTTACGCCTTACGAAGAATAGAACCTAATCTCACAGGTGAAGGCGTAAAATTCGCCGTTATCTCCCGCAGCATTACCTATATCGACGATGAGCCACAAAACGATTACCGCCCCGGTATCGAACATAACTGCTTCAAAGCCGGCAGTCTCAGCTTTTACGACCAGGGCCAACCGCCCGCAGGCATTTCACCTCATTCAACAGCAATCTGCTCTATACTGCTCGGCGAGTACCCCGATGCTTTTTATCCGCAAATAGGACAATTTTACTACCAGGGCACAGCACCGCAGGCCCAGGCTGACATCTACGAATTCTGGCATTTCTTAACCAATTATGTATTCGAGCACTCACCACCGGACGCAGATATTATAACTATCGGTAACGGCATTCAATTTGAAGACTGGTGGACAAGAGGTATTGAATCATTAGCCGAGCACTACGGCATTATTATCGTGGCCGCCATAGGTAACGGCACCAATGCTCATGACCCTGTCCTTTATCCGGGTGCAGGAGCAAATGTCATCGGAGTTGGTGTCATTGACTCTGTAAACACCGCTGACCTTGCAGCCAACCTGGCTCAATTTGCCTTGGCCTATCCGGAGCATTCAACTTTCGGCCCGACCGGCGATGAACGCTGCAAACCTGACATCGTCGCTCCCGGTAATTGCTTAGCTGCAAACGATGACAAACCCAACAGCTACGAACCAACCGGTAACTGGTCGAGCTTCTCAACGCCGATAGTTGCAGGAACGGTCGGCCTGCTCGTTCAAAAGGCCAAACAGGACCCTGACTTAAGCTCCGCTATCTCACCGGAAGGCGGAAATTGCGTAATCAAAGCAATTCTACTAAATTCCGCAGTCAAGCTGCCCTACTGGCACAAGGGCCTGCTCCAAACCGACGATGACCACATCGTCCCTCTGGACTACATTCAGGGGGCCGGTATGTTAAACGCAGTCGCGGCCTACAACCATTTAATCGCCGGACAAAAGAAGCCCGGTGATATTCCAACAACCGGCTGGGACTTAAACCAACTGGATAATACCAAGAGGCTGGAGAATGTTTACAAAATCACCTTAGCAGAACCAGCCAATAAATTTATTACCGCAACAGCCATCTGGAACAAACACTATAACAGCACATATCCTTTTGAATCGGCTCCTGAAAGAGACAGCAATCTCCGCCTCGAACTCTGGGCTGTTGACCCAAATAATCCCAGCAACGATTATCTGCTCGATTACAGTGACAGCAACGTTGATAATGTTGAGCACATTTACATACCCGCAGACCCCAACTATACCAGCTACGAAATCGTATTGTCCATGAACAATGCTGACAACCCAAGAGAAATAGCCATAGCTCAGCGCTACGGCCTGGCCTGGAACATCAGCCTTAAACAAAACAGCGACAGCATCTTTTGGTATGACCTCAATGCCGATGGTGTTGTGAACGAATCAGACTTTACTATTCTGCTCAATAACATATTAAGCAGCACAAAATCATCGGAAAGTTACCTGCTCGGCGACATCAATGCCGACGGTAAAATCGACGCTAACGATTTCAAAATCTTTATTGAGCATAATAATCGCCGGGCCGATTGGTACACAAAAAGATAGCTCCGAATAACCTGCACATAACAGACAATCACATTCAAAACCGAAACGAATGTGTTTTTTAAGGAGGATTGGGGAATCAGAAAAACAACTCCAACAAAGTTTGTTCTTGCCGTTCTTTTTCTGGCGTCCCTTTCTTCGGCAGGTCTTGCTCAGGAGCCCTGGAAATTCATCGTTACCTGCGACAGCCGTGGTAACATCTATGGAATCAATCCGTTTATCCTCAGTGAGCTTGCAATCGAGGTTAAAAGCCAGGGTGTTGATTTTGTCCTGTTTCCCGGCGACCTGGTTTCCGGCTCCCAGGCAACCGGCCCAGGTGAATTCGAAGCTCAGCTCAGAACCTGGGTAGTAGTAATGAAACCGGTTTACGATGCCGGTATCCCCGTCTATGTCGGCCGTGGTAATCACGAGCTTGGCGACGTCTGGAGTGCTTATCCTCATCCCGGCACCAAGCCCGACCCGAATGATAATCAGATGCTGCGCTGGCTTAATATCTTCGGCAGCGATTCTCATCCCAAACAAAAGCTGCCCGAAAACGGCCCTGCAAACGAGAAGTTTATGACGTATTCCGTTACGCACAAAAATGCTTTTATTGTCATGCTTGACCAGTACGCCGGTATCAGGCACGACTTTCTCCATAAGGTCAACCAGGAGTGGCTGGATGACCAATTGGCCGCCAATACCAAACCGCATATATTCATTGTCGGCCACGAACAGGCTTTTAGAGCTTTGCATTCCGATTGTCTCGACTACTTTCCTGCTGAACGTGATGTGTTTTGGGCCGGTATCAAAAACGCCGGCGGAAGAACTTATTTTTGCGGCCACGACCACTTCTACGACCACGCCCGCGTTGACGACGGCGATGGTAACCCGGACAATGACATACACCAGCTCATCATTGCAACCGCCGGTGCACCGCTCTATATCTGGTCGCCGCCCTACGATGGCAATAACAGCAGCTATATTGTAGAACAATGGTACCATGCCGAAAAGTACGGCTACGTCCTGGTTGAGGTTGACGAGCTTGATGTAACTCTGACGTGGATAGAACGTCAAACCAACGACTTAGATGCTCTGGGCATATATGAGCCTAACGAAGTATGGGGTTACACTGTCACTCCGAAACCGATTGTGCTTTCACCAAACGGCGGCGAGAATCTTATAGCAGCAGACAACTACACAATCACCTGGAAAGTAATCGAAGGCGCCCAAACAAAATACGTGATAATCGAGTATTCGCTCGATAATGGTCAAACCTGGCAGGAGCTCGGCCGGTCGCGGAATACCGGCTGGTACGAGTGGGACCCGGTTCCGCTAATAAGTTCAAACGAGTGTCTTATTCGCATTAGTGATTTAGATAATAAACTCGTCAGTGACACAAGCGATAAAGCATTTACAATATCCCAATGCCGGACAAAACTTAAAGCAGACCTTAATGGTGATTGCTATGTTGACTTCCTGGATTTTATAATATTAGCCGACGATTGGCTCAAATGCACAAATCCATTTGACCCTTCCTGCAATGAGTAGCAATAAGCCCTGCTAATTTAGCCCCGAAATCTACACGGGATAAGTCATATGACTATTACAATAAAAAATTTCTAAGCAGCAAATCTGTGAAATCCGTGCTTAAAATCTTCTTTCAATTTTCAACTATTTCTGATAAAAATACAACTCGCAATACTATTTAAACAATACGATAGTCTCTATGAAACTTGTTGTAAAAAAATCACGGTTAAAAGGAACGGTCGTAATCCCGGGCTCTAAGTCGCACACAATTCGTGCGGTAGCGATCGCCTCATTAGCAGCCGGTGAAAGTCTCATCCATAATCCACTGGACTCAAGCGACACGCAGGCAGCAGTGACCTGCTATCGCGCATTAGGCGCTGCGATTGACACATCTGACCCCAAACTCTGGAAGGTAACCGGCACAGGCGGCGAGATTACAGCCCCGCCGGAAGTCATCGACGTTTGCAATTCCGGCACAACGCTGCGTATCGCAATGGGCTCGGCTGCTCTGGCCCAGGCCGGCCGTACCACAACCTTCACCGGTGATGAGCAAATTCAGACCCGCCCCATCGGGCCGCTAATAGAGGCCCTCAATAACCTCGGAGCAAAATGCACAAGTCTTAAAAACAACGGCAAAGCCCCCGTTGAGGTAACAGGAAAACTAACAGGCGGAAGAACCGCCATCGCCGCAACCACAAGTCAATACTTATCCAGCCTGCTTTTATGCACACCGTTGGCACCCAAAAATACTGACATAGACGTTACCCTGCTTAACGAGCCGGGTTATGTGCAAATGACGCTCGACTGGCTTGACAAACAGCAAATCGAATACGAAAACCAACCCCCTAATTGCCTGGCGCAACCAAGCAGAGGGTGCAAATTCAAAATCAAAGGCAATCAGAGTTATAAGGCCTTTGATGATACAATCTCCGCCGACTTTTCCAGTGCCACGTTTTTTCTTTGCGCCGCTGCTATGTCCGCAGACGAGGTAACCCTGCTCGGGCTGGATTTTGCAGACAGTCAGCCGGACAAAGCTGTGGTCGATTACTTAAAAGCAATGGGCGCCAATATCAGTATTGAGCAAAATTCAATAACGGTTAAAGCTGCAACACTCAAAGGAGCCGAGCTTGATATGAACAAAACTCCCGATGCACTGCCCGCTATAGCCGTTACTGCAGCTTTTGCCGAAGGCTCAACAAAACTGCTGAACGTCCCGCAGGCACGCAGCAAAGAGACAGACCGAATCAAATCTATGGCCGAAGAGCTGAAAAAAATGGACGTGGATGTTGAAGAATTGCCAGACGGCCTTATAATTGTCGGCGGCAGGCCCAAACCGGCTGAACTGCACGGCTGGGCCGACCACCGAATCGTAATGGCTTTGTCCTTGGCAGGCTTGAACTTAGACGGTCAATGTTCCATTGATACCGCCGAGGCAATCAGTGTTACGTTTCCCGGTTACGTGGAATTGATGAAGGGCATTGGTGCAAATATGGAATTAGTAACTGCCTAAAGTTCGGAGTTCCTAAAATAGGGATATCAGTGTATCAGTAAATCAGGATGCAAGTTATCAGGAAATCAGGAAATCAGGAAAAGACAAATTCATGCTGTGCCTTTATGCTGTGCGCTTATCCTGATAACCTGGTAACCTGATACCCACTACCTAGTAACCTGATAGCCTGATAGCCTGAATCGTTAGCTCATTTTTCAAGGAGACCAATAAATGATTGGCTGTCACATAGGACGTTGTTTTCAGGTAACGGTAGCCGGCGGCTCTTACCAGGAAGGTCTGACATCCATTTTACATGGTGTTCCTCCGGGTATGTTACTGACCGAACAGGAAATCTACGGCGACCTGCTTCTTAGAAAGCCGGGCACCGACGAATTGAGCAGCCCGCGAAAAGAGCCCGACCTTCCGATTATCTATTCCGGCCTGAACGCAACCGATACGATTGAAAACGCCGGGAATAAAAACCACACCAACGGCACACCGCTGGTGATTCTGATTCCCAACCTCGACCGCCATTTTATTCACATCAAGCAATACCAGGATACGAATCGCACTCCCCGCCCGGGCCATGCATCTTATGCCTCTTTCATAAAATATGGCCCGGATGATGATGCCATCGGCGCCGGCATTTTCAGCGGACGCTACACCTCGACCATCGTAGCCGCCGGATACGTCGCCAAAAAAGTGCTGAAAAAATGCGGAATCGAAGTTTTTTCCTACGTTAAAGAAATCGCAGGCGTCCGATGTCCCGACGTCGCCGCCGAGAAGGCCTTTAAGCACACAAACAATTACAAAAAAATGCGGCACGGCCTCGACCCATTCTATCAGGAAATTTACGTAAAAGGCCGTATAAATATGGATATGAGATTTCTGGAAAAGACCAGAATATTGGCCGAGATTGAACAGGAAATTGATAACATCCGCAATAAAGCTCCGAAGCTCTCTGCCGCTGCGATTCGGGATAAATACGGCGTGCATCCGGTACTGAACTGTCCCGACATCGATGCCGCCCAGGCTATGGTCAATGCGTGTAATCGTATCTCAGCCACAGGCGATTCAGTCGGCGGTGTAGTTGAAGTGCTTGTAACAGGTGTTCCAATCGGCCTCGGTGAGCCGGTCTTCTATAAACTCGATGGGGAATTAGGCAAAATGCTTGGCATTGGTGCTGTCAAAGGTGTCGAGGTCGGTGCCGGCTTTGCAGTCAAAGATATGACCGGCTTCGAAAATAACGACCAGATGCGCGCTGAAGACGGCAAAGTTGTTTTCGGGTCGAACAACGCCGGCGGAATCACAGGCGGCCTTTCCACAGGACAACCAATCGTAGTCAGACTTACTATCAAGCCTACACCAACAATCGACAAACCACAGAAGACAATCGACAAATATACACTGGAGAACAGGGAGCTGGCTGCTATCACAAGGCGCGACGCAACCATTGTGGCTCGAATATGGCCTGTAGCAGAGAATTACACGGCAATGGTGATACTCGACCATCTTTTCGCGCACTACGGCTACCAGACGCTAAAGAACAAATGAAGATGTCCAGTCACTGGGAGGCTTGTAGGCGCGCGGCTCGTTTGCTTTTTATGGTGGGTCGGCCCTTTCTTCAGTTGACCAGGCGGTCTCATTATTATACAGGTCGCGTGCCTTGACACGGAAACGGTGGCCTTGTCCAGTTCTTCCTAACAAGACGGTGTATGTGGGGACCTGCCCCGCAGGGAATGTAAGCCAGCCGCTGCTGAAGCGAGCATCGGTTGTGCACTCAAACATATACTCCACGACGCCGCTCGCATCTGTCGCTTCTATAGACCTCATTTCCGCCCAGTTATCCCAAATGCCGCCGCCGAGATTGACTTCCCGAGGCGTCCCATCAAAGCCATTCGGATCCTGAGTCGGGTCCCACTCCATCGGGTTCGGCGTCGGAGCTGTCGTATCCGGAGGCACAGAAGTGATAACATAAACTGTCTCTGACCAGCCGGTCTCGTTCTGAGCGGGGGATTTATCCCTGGCTTTGACCCTATAAGAGTATTCTGTGTTGGGGTCAAGGCCTGAGTCTGTATAATTCGGGTCATCCTGCCAGCCGCTGTCGTGCCCATTGCCGGATGTGTTCTCGAAATAGTACTCTACGCCGCTATCATCGTAGGCGGTCGTGGCTAACATCGAAACTGAATTTGCTGAAAGTGCATAAGGCTCAAGAGCCCAGATTGGAGAAGGCGCCGGCGGTGTAGTATCTACTCCGCTCACATAGTAAATCGGCGACCATTTTGTTTTGTTGCCCGGCTGCCCTGTTCCATCGTCCGGAATCCATTTGACACCATCGCGAGCTCTTACCCTGTAGCCATATTCAGCACCGGAGGCCAAACCTGTATCTGTATATGTCCGGTTTTCCTGCCAGCCGCTGTCATGGCAATCGCCAAAGACGCATTCGAAGTAGTATTCAACAGTCCAGCCCCAAGAATCAGAAGCATCCTCAGCAATCATAGTAACTGACGTCCCTGACAGATAAGGCTCTGTTTCCCACTGACTTGGGTCGGGAGTTGGAGCACCGGTATCTTTGGCGAGCCAGCAATCAGCCAGGAAGGCTATATCTTTGAAGTCAACACGCGCATCTAATGTAATGTCCGCGCCCTGGCACCAGGTATTTGTCTCGGAACAATCCTTATTAAGCCATCTGTCAGCAAGTACTGCAAAGTCATGGAAATCAATAACACCATCATAAGCCAGGTCGCAGAATCTGCACGGTTCCGCCATCGGATAATGGTAGCCCATATCGACTATACCTGCATCAGCTACTTCGTCGGTACGGGTTGTGTATCCTATCAATCCCATAAGACCTGCAGAACCACTGCCGGCATCGACACAAGGACTGTTGCTCGACTGGCCGGAATTAGTCTGACCGAGATAGTAGTCACCGAACGGTCCGGTTGTGAACAGCGGGTCTCTGTCAATATTACCATTACCCCACTTAAGCATGCGCTTGCAGTGCTCATCAACCCAAATACCACTTTGTAAGGCCTTGATGTCGCTATAAGAAATATCAAGTGTTGCACATCTCGGGTCGCGCTCGAAGCCTGAACCCACGGCCAGCTCATCTCCTTTCAATGCAAAGTTGTTCCAGAAAATGCTATTTGTAACCACAGAGCTGCTTTCATAGGAGCAGTAAAAGCCACCGCCGAAACCGGTATTGTTGGGTTCTCCAAATGTGCCTGCAGCAGCGTTGCGGACAAACGTGCAGTTTGAAACAATCGGGTCAGCATACCAGTTGGCAGAGACACCGCCGCCGTCTCTGCCGGCGAAATTATCGGTGAACAGACAGTTCGCGAGCATCCTCGGCTCCGGCGCATCACCTGCTAAATACACACCGCCGCCGGAGGCAAAGGCTCTGTTATACCGCATTTGACAATCAGTAATGTCTATCGGTATTGAAGAGCAATATATAGCCCCGCCTTCACCGCCCGGGTCAGTTGCCTGATTGCGTGTGAATTCGCATCCACGTATAGTCGAATCCAGACTCTCAATGCAATATATTCCGCCGCCCTTGAATGCCGAGTTCTCGATGAAGTTGGAGTCAGTTACCACAGTCTCGGTTCCGTCCCAGTACAAACCGCCGCCGAGGGTTGCGAAGTTGTCGGTGAAATTACAATCGGAAATTAACATTGAGTCAACATCTATAGTACAGATTCCACCGCCGTAACTAATGTAAGAGCTCTGGCGATAAGCCGGTAAAGTCGGGTCATTGGGGTCGTTAACGTCTTGAGCATAGTTACCGGTTATATCGCAGCCGATGAACACCGGTAACGAGCCCGTTTCACAGAATACACCGGCCCCGTAGCTCGGAATTACATAGCTTGCTATTGGGTCCGTTATGGGGGCACCCAGAGGATTGATACCACCAATTCCACTCATCCCACCGGCAATAGTGTTATTGCTGATGGTGCAATCTTCGAAAATGATTTTACTACCCTTACCACAATATATACCACCGCCATAGGCGCTGTTCCTCTCGTATTCGCCCAGGTGTCCCCCACCGAAACCACCCGCACCATCGGTATCACCGCCGCCAAAGTCACCGCCGCCCGCAGCGTTCCCGGCAGTGGCTGAACAGCCGATGACTTCACAATTAGAAACGGTCGCAATATTTCTGCCGGCAAAGTAAATTCCGCTGCCGTAAGCTCGGCTATTATTACCACCGTTACCGCCGCTACCGCCGGTGCTGTTGTCACCGGTTGCAACACCACCGTTCCCTGCGTTACCCGCATCGCCGCCAACAGCCGAACAGTTAACGATATTACAATCTCTGATGGTCGGTGTGCTGCCGTAGCCGATATAGATTCCGCCGCCGTAAGCGCCACCGCCGTCACCGCCGTTGCCACCGTCACCGGCGACACCGTTTTCCGCACCGGCACCGCCATCAGCGCCATCGCCGCCATTTGTGCCTTCTACCTGGCAGTTCGAGATTGTACAACTAATAATACTCGGACTGCTGTAGGAGCCGCAGTAAATACCGCCGCCGTATGCGTTTCCGCCATTACCACCGTCACCGCCTTTACCACCATATCCGAAAGGTTGAGAATTCGGGTCGTCAGGGTCGCTGAGGTCGCCCTGGGCGCTGCCAATATTTCCGCTGCTGGGATTGCCGGCGATTATCTGGGAGTCCGTGATGATACAATTGATAATAGTGGGGCTGGCGCCGGATTCGATGTATATGCCACCGCCGGCGATGTCAAAACCATCCAAACCATCGTCTCCGGCATCCGCGGGTGCTTCCCGGTCAAGTTTATAGTAGTTCGCATTTGCGATTGTCAGGCCATTTAGAACGGTATCCGGTCCACAGTCGTCGGAGAAATAAACGCCATAGCTAACAAAACCTTCCCGGTCGATAATTGTCTGAGCAACCGTAGCTGGGTCGTCAGGATTGGTGCTGGTTATCGTAATAGCTTTGCCCGGGATGTTGATACTGGCACCCCTATAACGGCCTTTATTGACGATAACCACATCACCATCACCTGCGGCATTAAGTGCCTCCTGAATTGAGGGATAGTCACCAGGCACTTTTATTGTAGTAGGTTGTTCTATTATAACAGTTACCGTCCTGTCCGAATACATTGTAACGCTATTGGTAAGAGCGGAAGACAGGTCGTTATTGGTGCCTATCCATCTTACCCGATAACCCGGGTCCACTGTTGCCGTCAGCATCACCACAGCGTACTTGTTGAAAAGCCCGCCGCTCGGCGTGACCTTGCCGTGCTCACCGACGACATTTACAATCAGTTGATACCGCAAATCTTCCTCGGTAGGATAGTGCAAGCCCATATCGACCCGCCCCATATCAATGACACCGTCGGAGCGGGTAGTGTATTTGTTAAGCCCAAGAGCTATGGCCAAATTGCTTCCGGCATCCACGCAGGGACTGTTTACCGTCTGCACCGTCCCTGTGTCTGTGTGACTGAGGTAATAGTCCGACCCGACAAAGAGCGGGTCAGCATCGATATTACCATTGAGCCAGTTCAGGGTACGTCCCGGCTCAATAGAGATAGCTTTCGCACTCCGCCCACCCTGGATGTCGCAATATGAAACTGTAAGGGTAGCAGGTCTGTCAATATAGAACGGCTCCATATTACTACCAATCGCTATCTGGTTGCCCTTAGTACCCGTGTTGCCCCAGAGGATACTGTCGATAAGAGTTGTATGGCTCTCGTATGAGCAGGATAATCCGCCGCCTCTCCCGTTCCGGGAGTCGTGCGGGTCGTATGCCCTGTTATCAACGATTGTACAGTTAGATATTGTCGGCGTTACGAGCCAGTAGGAGACGATACCGCCGCCATCCAGGACTGCCGAGTTTCCTTTGACCAGACAGTTTCTAAGTATTGGCGTGCAGGGGTCGCCGCCGAAATACACACCGCCGCCCGATTTGTACGCCGAATTATTACTGATAAAGCAGTTTTCAATTTTAGCGTCAGATGACCAGCAGAGCAATCCGCCGCCGCCACCGGAGAAGCCGCCGCCCTCACTGGGACTAATGCGTCCCCGGGCTTCATTTCCTACGATACTGCAGCCGATAATTTGTGCTGTGCCATAGCTCCAGTATATACCGCCACCATGGTCGGCAGTATTATCATTGAAGACCGATTCGGAAATTAATGCCTTTGTGTCATCGCCATGCCAGTACAGACCACCTCCGAATGGCGCTTTGTTTCTGTTAAAGTAGCTGTTACTGACTGTTATCGTACCACCGTTGAACCATCCTCCGGTGTTCGGGTCCAACATTCCCCCGCCGTACACCGCTCCTCCACAGCCGTAAGGTCCAAGAGCGGAATTACCGGTAAACCTACTGTCACTGATATCCAGTGAACAATCGAACCAGCAGAAGAATCCACCGCCGTCGGAGCCGCTGGAATTGTCCTCGTAGTTACAGTCATTAACCTCCAGCAAGCAGGACTCAGCAAAGTACTGGCCACCCCCATCTCCAATATCACCGGTTGAATTGCCGATGATTTCACAGCGATTAAGTATGACTTCGCACCCGGATTCATAATCTTCGCCGCCGCCGTCATCACCGCTGCCGTCCTTTTGTTTTGTTGTGTTGTAGCTCATCGTGCAGTCGGTAAGTTTGACTTTGCACCCGAACTCGTAATAACTTCCGCCTCCGTAGCTTGATGTGAAACTCGACACAATAAGCCCACCGTCCCCACCATCTTCGCCGTCTGCGCCGTCTGCACCGCCGACACCGCCGTCGCCGCCGATGCCGGGGTCATTCTCTCCGGGTCCGCCGCTGCCGCCCATGCCGCCGTTGCCGCCGTTGCCGCCCGCGGCATCTCCCCCGCCGTCACTACCATCACCGCCGACGCCGCCGTCGCCGCCGGCATAAGCGGAAGTTGGAACGGTCGTAGTAGTCGCATTGTTATTAATAATTGTATCCGAGATTTCAACCTCGCAGTTTTCGCCGTAGTATATGGCACCTGCCCACGACCTTATGCCGTTTACACCCATTTCACCGCCGTCTCCGCCGTCTCCGCCGTTGCCGCCTGGGCTGTCCGCACCTGCTGCGCCGTCGGCGCCGGCTGGCGTGCCGTCACCACCGCCTCCGCCATCGGCAGCTTCTGAGCCTACGCCGCCATTACCGCCGTCGCCGGCATCTCCCCCGGCGTTACCCATCCCCTGGCGAGTCGAGCCGTTGAGAATCCTGCAGTACCGTATTGTCGGACGGCAGTTATTGCCGAAGTATATCGCACCACCTAAAGCTTCCCCGCCGTCGCCGCCTATTCCACCGTCGCCGCCTCTTCCACCATTACCGCCCGGGCCACCGTCGCCGCCCGCTCCTCCGTTGCCGCCTGCTCCCTGGGCACCGTCGTTTAAACCCTCGCCGCCAGCTTGACCGTCCTGGCCGGGCTGGCCGGGCTGACCATCCTGACCATCCTGACCATCCTGACCTTGCCCACCGAAACCACCATCTCCACCGATTGCCTGGCAATTGATTATTGTGCAGTACAGAATGGTCGGAGCACAGTTGTCATCGAAGTACATCGCTCCACCATAGCCTCCACCAGCATTGCCGCCGGTATAGCCGGGCATACCGTCGAGCCCGGCCGCACCAGGCTCACCAGGCAGACCATCTTCGCCATTCTGACCGGCAAAACCATCTATCGGCGCGTTCGGGTCTGTAGGCATTTCAGGACGGTTAGGATCCTCCGGTGCCCACATACTGGGGTCATTCGGATCCGGTACGTCCGGGTCAGGTAATGGGTCAAGGGGGTCCAGTGCATCCAGTCCATCAGCAGGATCCGCAGGTGGGTCAAAAATAAAGGTTCCGTCCTCGCCGTCCTGGCCTCGGGCAACGCAGTCTTTGATAACTAAATGAGACAGAGTTGGGCTGCTGCCCTTAAGACAGGTTATCGCTCCACCGAGGCCGTCCAGGCCGTCCTCACCGGTACCTCCGGTATCCGGAGGAGCGACAGTACCAAGGTCACCCGGGCCCTGAATAGTAAAGCCATCGACGACAGCACCGGGGCCTTCACCGCTTTGGAAGATAAATGCTGGATAGCCAAAAGTTGTTATAACTGTCTCCGCAACACATGAGGGGTCATCCGGATGTTCGCTGGCGATAGTTATTGCCTTACCCATAAAGTCATAAAGACCCATATAAGTACCGGGTGAGACAATGATTTTATCACCATGGTCGTAGGCGGCATTGATTGCCGGCTGGATGTCCTTATATTGTCCCGGCACATGCAAACTCTTCGGCTGTCGGAAAAGGACGGTAATCTCCTTGTCGGAGTTCATCGTTACAGTATTTGTTTTAGACCAGGACGTATCATCATCGGTCCCGGACCATCGGTCAACGATGTAGGTTTTGTCGGGTGCTGCGATAAGCTTGACCACTGTACCATCGGGATAATATTCGCCTCTCCTATGATAGGGCAGGATTGCTCCGCGGCCGCTGATAACTTCGGTACGCAATTGATAAAGAGGTATCTTTTCAAACTCAATCGTAACACTGGCGTCGGCAACAATAGTAAGGGTATTGTCGGTTCCTGTCGATGAATCATCATCGGTTCCGGTCCACGCCTTGACTCGGTAGCCAGGTTCAGGGTACGCTTGGAGCTGCACTACTTCGTACTGCCGATAGACACCGCTACCGGGTTCGACATAACCTTTGGCCAGGTTTGGTTCAACGGGTACACCTGCATCTACTACAGTAACATTTAGCTGAATAAGCCTCGCCGGCAAAGCCGGATAGTGAGCACCTATATCAATGACACCTCCATCGGCAACACCGTCCGTCCTTGTCGTATAGGTATCTATCTGGAGACTAATATCCGTACCTGGGTCGCCGGCGTCCACACAAGGACTGTTGATTAGCTGCCCAGCCGCAGTTTGGCTCAGATAGTAATCGCCGAGCGGGCCCCTCATAAAGAGCGGCTCTGATTGAATGTTGCCCATGCCGCTATCATCATCCTCGATGCAGGAGTACGTAGCGGAACAGTTGTACAAGTCGTCACCGTTACCCCACAGGATACAATTCGTAATTACCGGCGAAGAATCATGAAGGGCAAAGATACCGCCATCTTTTGAAGCATTGGGGTCGTCAACGATAATGGTGCAATTGGTAATAGTCGGCGATGAATACTCCAAGTCAATCCCGCCGCTCTGGTAAAGCGCTGAATTGTTCGCAATTATACAATTGAAAATTGTCGGGTTCGCGTAATAGCACGCTATCCCCCCGCCGACGTTATTTGCAAAATTATTGCCGATAAGACAGTTGGCAATCGTCGGCGACGACCGCTCGCAATTCACTCCGCCGCCTATACCGGTGTTTGCCGCGGTTTGGTTGTTTATAATCGTGCAGTTTTTGATTGTCGGTGAACCGTCACTACAATCGATACCGGCACCATAATAGTTTGCAAAATTATTGCTGATAATACAGTCCGTAATCCTCGGCGATGCTCCGTCGCACCGAATACCTCCCCCATAGTCGGCACTACCCCAGCTGATTGTAAAGCCCTTCAGAACGGTATCGGGTCCTTCACCATTTTGGAATGTTACTACAGTATCATCATCCAATATGCCCAAAATAATTGTATCTTCAGGACCGATGTTCGGGTCGTCTGGATTGCTGATATCGCCGCTGCGAAGCGTTATCGCCTTGCCTTTAAAGTCAATGGCCTCAAGGAAAAGTGCGTTGGCTTCAGCAATCAGCACTTCACCGTCATTTGCATCGTCTATTGCGTCCTGAATGGTGGAGTAAAGATTAGCAGGGTCACTCGGGTCGTCTTTGCTGTTGAGAACTTTTCCCGCTTTCCCGCTGGGAATTAACGTTAATGCACTATACAGATTAAGACGTCCACCTGTCAGACAAAGTCGGGGCGATGACAATACCGGATCGACCGTCTTTAAAAGAATGCCCTTTACAGTGCTGTGCGCTAGCGTTGGGTATTGAGACCAAATCAGTGCACAAGCGCCTGATACATGGGGAGCGGCCATCGACGTCCCGCTTAACGTTTCGTAATTAGTAGATACGTTAAAAACGAGCATCGCAAAAGTTTGATAAGTCGGTGACGTGCTCAGGATGTCCGTGCCTGGCTCAGCGATGTCAACAGAAGTCGCTCCATAATTGGAGAAATCTGACCTCTTATCGTTGTTGTCTGTTGACATCACGGTAATGATGTTGTCCAGGTCAAAGCTTGCAGGATAGACAGGAGTAACGTCATTATCACTGCCATAATCGTTACCTGCCGCAGCCACGAAAAGCAGACCTGCATCCCCTGCATCTTTAATAGCATCATAAAGAGATTGCGAATGAAAGTCACCACCCCACGATGCGTTTATAATCTTGGCACCATTATTAACGGCATACCCAATAGCTTCAATCGCCTCACTGACAAATACCTCAGGCTCAACATGATAATCATCGGCGAAGACTTTCAGGGCCATCAGCTTGACTTTCCAGCAAACGCCGACAATGCCTTTATTATTATTGGCAGCAGCGCCAATAATTCCCGCTACGTGAGTGCCGTGAAAGAAACAATCTTTGGGGTCGCTGTCATCATCATCCGGGTCTGTTGCGACGGCACCGGCAAAATCATAACCGTAAATATCATCTACGTATCCATTGCCGTCATCGTCAACTCCCGGCGAACCTCTCATCTCTGCGGTGTTCACCCACATGTTATCCACCAGGTCGGGATGTGTGTAGTCAACGCCTGTGTCGGTAATTGCTATGATGATGCCGGGGTTGCCGGTCTGAATATCCCAGGCCTCGGGTGCATCAATATCGGCATCCTCTGTTCCACCGGTTTGGCCGGTGTTGTTAAGCCCCCACATATCGGAGAACATAGGGTCGTTGGGAATAGCAAGCAGCTTGTACTTGTAGTTCGGCTCGGCGTACAAAACGTTGGCCGACTGGTTGAAAAGGATAAAAGCATCCATAACTGTCGTGCCTTCAGGCAGCTTTACGACAGCCAGGCCTGGTGCAATCTCGTCATATCCCCTATCTACTGCTGCACCCGTAAAGATATAATTTAAAATTGAATTCTTGATGGCCCCAGATGTCATAGGCCCCATTATCACCGGCCCCTCCGGCAGCTGGGCGCCTGCATCCACGTCTGCAAAACGAACAATCAGCTCGCCTTCCTTATAGGCCGATAAATCATCCTTCGATAAGTTGTAAAACCCTAAATCGGGTCTAATTCCCCATACGTAAGTATGGGGTAAAACTGCCCGTGCAAAACCAGTTACGGACAGTAAAATCAATGTGCTAATCAGAATTTGTCGCTTCATTCTTCCGTTTCTAAACTGCCTTCTATTTATTCCTGAAACTGTAAAATACTTTAAGATGCCACACGAGCTAAAACGTTATAAATCAGGCTTTGCAAAAATGCGGAAACTTTCACAAAAAACCCTACAACAACGACAAGGCTATAATTCACCCTCCATTGCAGCAATTGCCTCGGCATCGCGTTCCTCCAGCAGAATGATGCTCGGTTTCACCAATATCAGCAATATCTTATGGTCCCTGATTTCGCTGCGGTTACTAAACAATCTGCCAAGGATAGGTATCTTGCTCAATATCGGGACACCCGCCTCCTTTTCAACCTCTGCTGTTATCTTCTGACCGCCTAACAGTAATGTCCCGCCGTCGGGCACGCTCACACGAGTCATAACACTCGATGTTTCTGTTTCGGGAACAGTTGCTGAGTATTCCTGAACCTCTCCCGTTGTTCCTACAGGCCCCTGAATCTGATGCGTTCTCAGTCTCAGTAAGTCTGTCAGTTGAGTCATGATATACAACAACACGTGCTTCTTGTCATTAGATATAGTCGGAGTAATACTCAGACTGCTGCCCACTGATATATAGCCTATGTTTTGCTGTGTACCGGCTGTCGTACCTGCAGTACCCACGCCGGTCGCCTGTGTGACGGTAGTCGTGGTGGGAGGCAGCGCATACGAAATCAAATCTTGAACAGAGAAACTCGCCGACTCTCCGCTCATAACCGTACCTTTCGGCGCAGTCACAGACTTGGAGTCCGTATGAGCCTGAACAGCTCGCAGAAGGAACGAAACCTGCAAATCGTCAAGTATTGTACCATAACCTCCACTAATTACGGCTGGAGTGGCAAGGCTTCCTTCTACGGAAAGGCCACCAAGACTTCCCTGGACCTTTGTTGAGGCATCCGGTGTAGTAGCAACTGAAGAGCCTTGTTCAAAACTAAGCTGGCCCCATTTGCCGCCAAGGTTAGTCGAGAAATCTACATCCAGCCCGACATCTTCAAGGAAATTCTCACTTACTACCAGGAATACGGCCTCGATGGCAACTTGGTTTCCGAGCGCCTTGCGCAGCGCATCTAACAGTTTTTCGATTTCCTGATGAACCTCAACGGTTTGCATCACGGCAAGTTTCCTCGGTTGTTGAGTTGGATAAGCCGTTATTGTTCCCTCTCCTGTGTCACTGGTCTCAAACCAGCTATCCGGCTCGATGGTTTCTTGAATAAGATATCTCAAATCTTCGGCTATATAACCGGCCATACCGCCCTGGCCGCCCATGCCGCCCATCATGCCGCCGCCGTAGCCGCCCATCCCGCCGCCATAGCCGCCCATGCCGCCACCGTAGCCGCCCATGCCGCCGCCGTAGCCGCCCATGCCGCCGCCGTAGCCGCCCATGCCGCCCATCATGCCGCCCATGCCGCCCATGCCCATGCCGCCCATGCCCATTCCCATCATGCCCATGCCGCCCATGCCACGGAAATTGGCCGGCTCGGCAACAAGATCGCTGATGTCATAAACTCGATGCACCATCTTGGGCGGAAGCATATCTATCGTTCCTATCTGAATTACTCCTTCGTCCACAACATAGGTGAGTTGCGCTAATTGGACAGACGAAACCCCGGCTATCAGAATCTCCAACGCCTTGCGAAGCTTAACACCGGTCAGCGGGTCCATCCCCGCAGGAGTGCTCGGCTCGACCTCGGCATTCTCAAGTAAATCCCTCCAGTTAGGCTGTATTTGTATAGGAGGCCGTACGGAATTCTTCAACTTCTCTATCACCTCGCCGAAAGACATTCCCGGTGTCAGGTCCGGAAGGTCAACAGGCTTCTCCAGTTGCTCATAAACACGCGCGTCGGCCTCGTCCAACCCAATCGGCTTATCCGGCTGACGCGTGGGCTTCTCGATAAGCTCTCGCCAATACTTGGGATAAGTAAGCTCTTCGGCGTACGGAATTCCGGACTCTTCAGTTTTCATTAAAACATCCGCTCTTTGTTTACGCGACTCTTTCTGCAAATCTAATTGTTTCCGGAAGTAAATCATATCTTCCAGCGTGTCTTTCAGCACAAGCGCCTGCTCATTTTGCGGGTCTAATGCAAGCAGGCTTACCAATTGACCAAGAGCTGCTTCATATCGCTGCTGTTTTTGATAAGTCAGAGCATTCTCCATCAATTCGGCTATTTGTTTCTCTCTGTCTATCTCCATTTGTTCTCCAAATTGACGTTGTGCCTCT
>JBAQFY010000069.1:0-13037 GCA_049287505.1 Sedimentisphaerales bacterium
TTGAGGCAATGGTCCGGACCGGTAAAGAGCCGCAAGTCTTAGCGGAAGAGCTTTGTCTTATTCAAAAAAGTGATACAGGCGAATTAGAGTCTATAGTTGACCGGGTGCTTGCAGAGAATCCTCAAGCAGTTGAGGACGTAACCAGCGGCGGCAAAAAAAGCAAAAAGGCCAGAGGGTTCTTGTTAGGCCAGGTTATGCAGAAGACAAAAGGCCGGGCGAATCCGAAAGTAGTTTCCGAAATTCTCGCTAAGAAACTCGGTTGATATATTAGTATTATGTAATATCTAAAAAATTGATGGGTGGCAGCCCCAAGCGAGCCCCGAAAAAATCGGGGCGAGCTTGGGAATGGCTCGATGTCCTGTTAAAGGCCCGAAAGGAAAAGGTTCTAACGGGAGAAAATTCTGTAAGGGGATAAAAATGTCTAACGGGATGAAGATAGAAAAAAGCAGCAATGTTAGCAAATCTGCGGTAGAGGTCGAGGGTGCTAAAGATGTGGAAATAAGATGGCTTATTTCTAAAGAAGACGGGGCGGAAAATTTTGCAATGCGGATGTTTGAATTACAGCCCGGCGGACATACCCCTTTGCATACTCACCCTCACGAACATGAGGTTTTTATAATCGAAGGACACGGCCTCTTTATCTGCGAAGCTCAGGAGAACGAGTTTGACGCTGAATACGTGATTTTTGTCCCCGGCGGCAAGGAGCACCAGTTCAGGAATACCGGCGATTCCGTTTTGAGAATGCTTTGCCTTATTCCTGCGGCCGCCATATAAGGCATAGCTGCTAATCTTGATGTATTAACGCTGTAAAAGTTAGGCGCAAAAAGCCACAGCCCTGAGCGAAAAAAGCCTGCCCTGAATTAGCCGTAGCCCTGAGCGTAGTCGAAGGGGTAGTCAAATGGGCCGAAGCGATACGAAGCATCGCGAAGCGCGGATATGAAGTAGCTGCACTAAATCTATTTAAAAAAGATTTCTTAACTCGCCTTGGCTGGACTTATACCATTTCTATTTATTGATTGCTGACCCGCTGCGACGCATCGCGGCGAGTTACCTGACCTTGTCATTCCTGCGAAAGCAGGAATCCAGGCCATCCCAGTAAGTATAGTGTACAATTTTTTCGGCAATTTTTAACTATAATTGGTATTACGGTTCGCTTGGAATTTTTTCTATGAATCACTTTTAGCTTTTAAGATTTTGCTTTCTGTTCCTGCCAGTAGTCTTTTTATATTTTCGCGGTGTCGGATGATGACCATCAGCGGTATTGCCGTTGCCGCAATAAGTAGGGGCCATAGACTGATAAAATCCCAGTCTGGCCTCAGTATTATCGCCAGAATCAAAACCAGTGGAAAAGTAACTGAAGCAATTATGGATGCCAGAGAAACATATCGCCATATCAAAACGGCCGCAACCCATACTAAAATGGCAAACGAGGCGCAGATGGTATAATAAGGCCAGAGCCCCAGTGCCACGCCGAAGCTGGTTGCAACTCCTTTACCGCCTCTGAAGTTCACATATATTGGGAATATATGACCTAAGATAGCCGCGCAACCTGTGGCCAGCCACAGCCAGAGCATAACTTGATACTCGATGCTTGATGCTCGATGCTCGTCGAGAATCGAGTATCGAGAAACGAGTATCGATGTAGCGAGCATTGGGACCATGCCTTTTAGCACATCGAGCACGAAGCAAACATAGGCCCATTTCCTGCCGAGCGCGCGGGATACGTTGGTTGCCCCGATATTGCCTGAGCCTATTGAGCGAAGGTCCTTGCCGTGGGCTTTGGCAATGAGCAGCCCAAACGGTATAGAGCCGAGCAGATACGACCCGATTACAGCAGGTGCAAAAATTATATACATTATTTTCGGCCTTTCCTTTGCAATATGGATTCATAAACAGTTACCAGTTGTTTGGCGGCTCGACGGATGGAGATTTTTTCTTCTATGTTATCTTCAGCTATCGCTTCTGATGCTTTTTGTATATTGTTTGTATCTGTGAAATAGACAATAGCTTCGGCTAATGCTGATATATCTTCGGGAGCAGCGATTACTTTACCATGTCGGTCATTCACGAATAAATCCGTTGCGCCGTTGAATCTCGTGGTTATCACAGGCTTGCCTGCTGCTAATGCTTCGAGGATATATCTGCTGGATGGGTCGTAAAAGGTTGGCAGAATAGCTACATCGGTTACTGATAGAGCGTCTTGAATGCGCCCGATGTGCCCTAAGAAAACAACTCTTTTGGAAATATTAAGTCTTTTTGCAATATGTTGGTATTTGTGTATTCTGCCATTACCGGCAACGATTAAATAACTTTTGCGTTCCGTATCGTAACGTGCCGCTTCTGCCATTGCTTTTATTAAAACTGCCAGTCCCTTTAATCTGAAATTATTTGCTGCGAACAAGAAAAGGGCCGGGTTGTCTGCTTCTTTGAGACCCAGTTCACCTAATATTTGCGTACGAATTCTGTCGGCCTGGCCTGCTTTGGTTTGCTTGTCTGTTTTTACGCCGTTGGGTATCACCACTATCCGCTCATCGCTCGTGCCGTAGTGTTGTTTGAACTGCTCAGCGACGTAATCCGAAAGCGCGGCGATTACCGGCCCATTCGGCTGATGAGCGAGCTTGCGCTCAGCCTGCAGAAGTATGGACCGGCGAAAATTAGTAAAAGCCGTGAGCTTCTTATAGGATTCGAGCGGCTTATTTTGGTAACTTGCGGCATTACGTAAAATAGACTCGGCATACGTCCCGCCCCGAGGCTGATAGACATCGGCAAAGTCGAAAGGTAAGACGCTGTGAATCAGACAATACTGATTTTCTGATAAATGTTTCTTTAATGCCTTTGCAAAGCTAAAGTAGCAAACTCGCTTGCCGGGTCTGCCCCCGCATAGAATGTGAATATTGTTACTGTCTGTTTGTCCCTTTGCGGCAAGTATGTGCACTTCAAAATTCAGTGCAGACAGCGCAGTTGTCAGCTCTAAAACCGACCGTTCCGCACCCCCGAGCATTATATTCGCTCGTTCTATAATAATTGCGATTTTCTTGTTCATCCTGCTTTTGAACCAATTCTGCGTCGCGTCGTTTCGTTTGAATGCGGTCGAACGTTTTATTCTTCATAGTCTATGCGATATTATTCAAAAAATCCTGACAGAGCTTAACAGCAGGCTCAGCCAAATCTCGAAGTCGTTCTTCCTCAAGCATATAGCCATAACCGTGTATTTGAAGGTGACGGAACAAAAGCAGGTTGCGAAAAGCTTCGAATTGTTCCTGGGACACCAAAGACTGTTCCCGCGCACTTAGCAGAATTTGCTTATGCCAGCTTTCGGTTTTCTTTATCTTGATATTCCTCGTTTCCAATCGACTGCGAAGGATGCGTTTGATACTTGTGTACACATCTTGCAGGAGTTTTCCCAAAGCAATGACCTCATAATCTGTGAGTGTCTTTTTTTCAAGCAAATTCCGTATCAGTGTTGAAGTCCGCAGAAGATTCTGGCTTTCTGCCCCGATATATTCACTTTCCGCGCTCATAAATGCGAACTCCCTTTTCTCGCACAATGGCGGCTATCGGTGGTTCCCGCGACAAATCCACAAGGTCAACGGGCTTGGGCAGCTCAAAGAACAATCGGCCATAGAACTCAAAGAACTTCTCGGGCGCCAAACCTTCAACAGCAATGTCGATATCTATTGCCTTGTTTTCATCTTCCAAGGCGGAGCCGAAAAGCCAGACTGTTTTTACCTTAAACTGCTCGGCACAAGCTTTGACAACCTCTTTAAACTCAGGTGAAATCATACGAAAACTCCTGTTACGACTGACCAGTCAACAATTAGGATTTACATCCGTATAATAGGCATCTACTGTATTCTATGCAAATAAAAAAATTCTGTGCAATGCTGTTGTTAGAAAGTTTTTAGACAATCAAAACGATTTGTCATTCCCGCGAAAGCGGGAATCCAGAAACAATACGATTTGAGGTGAAGCCTCAATCAGATTTTTGTCTAAAAACTTTCTATGGGTAGCTAAGAAGCGCAGGGCTTTTATTCAAAAACAGTTAAGTCTTTAATTTTAACATAACCGGTCAGCTTATAAACGGGACAGGCCTGCCGTGCTTTATATCATGCCGTGCCATTCGCTTTGCTTTGTTTATTACTTTACGAATAAATATTTTATCCTTTTTTGTGAGCTTGCTTTGTCCGGTGTATGCCGTATAAAACCGCAGCCTGTCGGTTTTAGAGAAATGCTTGCCCGGCGCCGAGTAATAAACTTGTGCAATATCTTTTATCTGAAATCGCCGGCGTAGAAAAATTGGTCTGAAAACACGTGCCAGGTCTATTAGATAGAATTTGCCGGTATCGCTATAAAATATGTGCGAAAGGTAAAGGTCTCGATGGCGGTAATTTGTCTCATGAAATTTCTTTATAAAAACTGCTGATTGAATGATAAAATTTCTTCGCAGTTTTAGATTTTCAATTGTATCTGGCCTGGCAAAATAGGCAGGCAATTTTCGTTCCAAAGATTCGGCATCTGCGATTTTTTCAGTGATTATAAAGCTTCTTTTCTCAAACAAAGTGCCCCATTGCTCACCATAAGAGATAACTTTTGGAGTATTTATACCGGCTATTTTTAGTTGATTTGATGCCTCAAGCTCGCGGATAGCGGCGCTTCCTCGGTTGTGGCATGAAAACCAGTTTCTTAACTGAAATAAGACCGGCGGCCGGTCATAGCGCTTCATAAATACTGTAGTTGACGATGACCGCTTCTCCGAATCTATTTCAAATTGTAAGCGAGAGCGAAACTTTGCAAGATTGCTTTTAGTCAAATTCTCGGCTGAATTAAAAGAAAAGACCTCCTCGATGGAAGTTATGCCTGATTTGCTGAAAGACGTTTTATAATCGCTGTCTATGAAAAACGATTTTGAAGTTTCTATAAATTCTTGTTGGCTCAGAACAATTGTCTGTTTGCGATTATTTTCGAGCAGCTCTTTTGCAGCCTCACAAACCATCTCCACAGTGATTGCATGCATACATTGATGTTCGTTCTTTTTACATTTTGGCTTGCTGCACGGAGCACAGGGGACGTTACCGATTATTTGAATCTCATTTTTGTAATTGGTATTTGTCCAGGCCGGGTTAGTCGCCCCAAAAAGGGTGATGACTTTACGACCCAGGGCTATTGCTATATGTCGTGGACCTGTATCGTTACTTATTACCAAATCCGCAATGGAAAATAATGCTTTTAATTCTCCGAGGCTTATGGGCATTTCAGCTAAGTTGATAAGTTTATGCTTGCTTGAGTCGCAGATTTCTTTGGCAATTCGTTGCTCGAGCGTCTCAGGGCCAACGGATATAACAATCCTTGCGTTATATTTGGTAATCATCCAATCGGCCGTTTGCGCGAACCTGATTTTGGGCCAGCACTTGCTCGGCCCATAAGCCCCACCCGGCACAAGAACCACAAGCGGGCCATCCAAATTTAATACTTGAGGCAATTTATTACAAAGCTGCTGTTCATCTTGCGCCTCGATAGGCAGTTCAAGGTCTCTGTCGGCTGTATCGCAGCCTAACCAAGATGCAATCGCAAGGTAGCTGTCAATCGCGGAAACAGGTTTGAATTTGCCCCCGCTGCTTCGTTTTGGCCGTGCAAAACGGCGGGGGGGCAGTTTCGGTGGATAAAGCTTCTCGGTCAACAAAAAACCACGCCCTTCGCGAGCATAGCCGATGCGTGATGGTATCCCTGCTAAATAAACCGCTAATGCCGAAGCAAAGGAGTTCTTGAAAAGGATTGCATGTGTGAATTTATTTTTTTTGAGTTCTTGTGCAGCTGAAAAAGGATTCTTCTGTTTTTGGTCCAGCCATTTGTCGCTAAAGCTGCATGGTGATAAAACACTGCGGACCACATTGTTGGCGAAAAACGTGATGTTACGGGATTTGAAATGGTTGCGAATGGCCCGCAAGGCCGGCGTGCAAAGAACGGCATCACCCATAGGCGAAGGAAGCCAGACTAAAATTTCACCACTGCTGCTTCGTTTTTCGTCAGGCAAAACGGTGGTGCTGGTTTGCGATTCGGGATGCGGAATCTGTGATTCGGGATTTGCTTTGCACATCGCTATTTTCGCCCGTGCATTATGTAGAAAGTTAAAGACATAAGCTGTAAGACCATAGCAAAGCCAAGTGCAATGAAGACCGAATTGTCCTGCCTGTTTGGACTCATCAGGAACCATATCGTTATCAGCAAACAAAACAGAACAAGAATTTGTATAATCCCGGCCATCAGTCTCATTATGGAAAATTCACCGAACATATCGGTCCGCTGCATACTTTTTAGGTGTCTGAGAATGTTGTTTAGCAGCTCTTCGGTTCTGTCACCGGCAATGTCCTGCTCTGTGAGATGAGTTTGCAGTTCTTCCGGCTCTGATTTAAGTTGTTGTTTCTCGGTGTGCAAAAGCGGTTCAGCGACCTCCGGAGTCTGTTCAGGAGTTTGTGGAGCCGGTTCAACGGCCTCGGGAATTTGTTCAGGGATTTGCGAAGCCGGTTCAACGACCTCGGGGATTTGTACGGTAGCTTGCCGAGCCGGTTCAACGGCCTCGGGAATTTGTTCAGGGATTTGCGAAGCCGGTTCAACGGCCTCGGGAATTTGTTCAGTAGCTTGACGAACAGGCTCGGTTTGAACAGTCGGGGCCGAGTGAGCTTGCACTTTCACCTCAGCGGACGAACGGTGATGCTTTTTTATGATATTGACCGCCTCCTTAATATTTACAGCCTTGTAGTCCGGCCTGGGCTGGCCTGGTTCGAACCGCTGTTGATGGGAAGGCGGGTCTATTAAAATAGTTTTGCAGCCGGCCCGTAAACCGGCCTCCATATCGCTGATGTTATTGCCAACGCACCATGATTGGCCAAGGTCGATATCCATCTCCTCGCCGGCTTTCAGCAGCATCCCCGGATTCGGCTTTCTGCACTCACTTTCTTTACGGTATTTTGCAACAGCTCCATCCGGATGATATGGACAGTAATAAATCCGGTCTAAGAAAGCGTTCTTTTCAGCCAACAGTTGCTCTAAGCGGTTATGAATTGCGCCAAGGACTTTCTCGGTGATGATACCACGTGCGACAGCGGATTGATTGGTGACAACAATCAGCTTATAACCGAGGGCTTTAAGCTCGATAAGTGCCTCAGCAACGCCATCAAGCAGCTTCACCTGCTCGGGACTATTGATATAGCCGGTGTCTTCAATCAAAGTGTCATCACGGTCTAAAAATATAGCTTTGTCAGACATATTTATTGAAGTTTATTCCTGGCTTAACTGTTGGAGAAACTTTGTTCCACAAGGTCACAGATTATATGATAGGCAAGCTGATGAATTTCCTGGCTGCGCGCCGTTGATTCGGAATCGGCGCAAAAACAAATATCGGCAATTTGTTCGAGCTTACTATTGGTTTTACCTGTGAAGGCTATTACATAAGCACCTTTTTGCTTCGCTGATTGAACGGCTGCAATGATATTCGCCGAAGTGCCGCTGGTCGAAAAAGCCCAAAGGATGTCACCTTCTCTGACCAGTGCTTCTACCTGCCGCGAAAAGACGTTCTCATAAGCGTAATCGTTGGCAATGGATGTGATTATGGAAGTGTCGGTCGAAAGTGCCACTGCGGCTAAAGCCTTTCGCTCCCTCCTGAATCGACCAACCAGCTCGCCGGCTATATGTTGAGCGTCCGCTGCCGAGCCGCCGTTGCCGCAGAGATAAACTGTGCCGTTTTGTTTTAATGCTTTAGTTATTGCCTGAGCGATGGCAGCGACCGTTTCAATGCCGCTTTCCTCGAATTCAGCAGTCATCTTCTTATGTGTTTCGATGGTCTCAATAATTTGTTTCTTTGTATCTTCATTCATCAAGGTTTTTCTTCCAGTGATTTCATTTTCTCGATGGTTACGGTTGAGCTTTTGCCTTCCACTAACGGCGCAAGAACGACCTTGCCGCCGCAGGATTCAACAAATTCCCGGCCGACAACGCCTTTTACCGCCCAGTCCTCACCCTTCACTAATACATCCGGCCTTACCTTCTTGATTAAGTTAAGCGGGTCCGGCTCATCGAAGACCGTAATATAATCAACCATTTCCAATGCAGCTAAGACAGCAGCTCTGTCATGCTGATTATTTATTGGTCGTTCAGGTCCCTTAATAGTTTTTACCGAGCTGTCACTGTTTAGCCCGAGAACAAGTACGTCACCCTGCGACTTGCAGAATTCCAGAAATTCGATATGTCCTCTATGTATCACGTCAAAACAGCCGTTCGTAAAGACTATAGTTTTTTTCCCCCTCCGATGCCACGTGAGCTCATCTAACAAAAGGTCAATCGACCGCACCTTGCCGCTTTTACCTTGACGGACAATCTCATCGGCTACTTCTTCGATAGTTACCGTTGCAGTGCCGAATTTTTCCACTTCAATCCCACCGGTTATGTTGGACAATTGCACGGCGGTTTTATAATCGAAACCGGCGGCTAAAGTTATTGCAAGCGTCGCCAAAACCATATCACCTGCTCCGGTAACATCATAAACGCTGCGAACTCTGGTGGGTATGATTTGACTTATATCTTTTGTTTTAAGATAAGCACCTTCCTTATCGAGCGTGATTACCACGGCCTGGAGTTTCAATTTCCGTGAAAGCTCTTCTGCCGCCTTGGCTGCTTTTTCTGCATTGATTATCTCAAAACCGACCGCCGAGGAAGTCTCTTTGCGGTTCGGCGTAATCACGGTGGCACCGAGGTATTTTGAATAATCACTTGTAAGGCAAGGGTCAACGAGTATTTTTTTGTCTGCCTGCCTGGCCAATTGTATCATTTGCTGACACACCGGCGGACTAAGCAGACCCTTATCATAGTCCTGCAGGCAAACAATATCAGCCGATGCTAATTTCTCTTTGTAAGTCTGCAAAATCACTTCGTTCACTTCATCAGCAAGTGGCTCTGCGGATTCATAGTCCATTCTGATTAACTGCTGCCGATGAAGATGCTGTGCCAGACCTATGAGTCTTTGTTTGCTGATAGTTGGGTGGTTGGCTGCTGTGAATAGACCTGTAATATCAGCACCCATTTCTGTCAGCTTCTTTTTGAGGATTTCACTATTCTGGTCGTCTCCGATAACGCCCAGACAATAAGGTCTCGCCCCCAAAGCGGCGATATCAGCCGCAACGGAGCCTGCCCCGCCGCAGCGATATTCCTTCTTGGTAACTTTCAGTACCGGCACAGGTGCCTCCGGACTGATTCTCACGGCGTCGCCGTAAATATAGACGTCGAGCATAAAATCGCCCACGACCAAAACTTTCGGCGAGCCGAGATTCGTTACCGTTTTGAGCAGGTTTTCATACATAAGAACACAAGTCAATAGTTAATATCCCATTCGGTGAATGGGAGAAAATCCCTCGCCTTCTCGCCGCGATGCGTCGCAGCGGGCAGGCGAAGACTTCGGTATTATAAACTCGAAATTCGAATATCGAAATCCTAAACAAATTCAAAATTCGAATTACGAAAATTCAAAACAGTGTCTCATTCGTTTAGTTGTTTTTGTTTTGAGAATTTGTATTTTGAACATTCGATATTGTTTCGAATTTAGGATTTAGTGCTTCGGATTTTCTTGGCTTTAGGCGGGCTTACATCCCGTCTTACAAGCTAACGCCTTCAAATGGTAGTAGTTTACTTACTTTTAGGGAATTTTACCTGCTAACGTCTTTTCAATCAAGCCCCTTAATTTGTCCTCCCCAGCCAGGAATTTTATCTCAATGCCTATATATGCCAAAGGCAGTGAAGATTCAAAATCTGAAATCTGAAATCTGAAATCTGAAATTATCTTCGTCCAGTCTTTCTGCGTGGTTAGTATCAAATCCGCCTTGAGAGCTCCGGCCTGCTTGTAAATATCAGCTAAACAATCGTTTGTGTAGTGATGATGGTCGTTATAGACCTTTGAGCCGACCAGATTAGCTCCGAGTTGTTTGATTGTGTTCAAAAAAGCGTCCGGATTGCCTACTCCGCAAAAGGCAAATATTTTCTTGACCTTGATGTGTTCAAGACTAATTTCTTTATTGTCCGTTGATTTTACATAAGCGGGAGCATGTATCGACCTTGCAATTACCATTTTCGGATTGATTCTTAGCAGTTTCTTTTCAATTTCGCTCAATTCGGTATCGTTGATTTGGTCGCATCTGGTAATAACAACAGCATCAGCTCGCTTAAGTGAAGATACAGGCTCTCGCAGCAGTCCCGCTGGAAGTATTTTGCCGTAGCCGAACGGTCTTGTTGCATCTATGGCTACGATGTCCAGGTCTCTAACTAATCGGCGATGTTGAAATCCATCATCCATAATCAGCACTTTCGCGCCAAACTTGTTAATGGCTTCGACCGCACCCCAAACACGGTCCGGATTGACAATCACTTTGACTTCCGGACATTTCTCGATAAGAATCGCCGGCTCATCTCTGTAGTCTTGAGTCTTGCCTCTTGAGTCTTGAGTCTTGAGTCTTGTGTCTTTTAATGCCTTGTATCCGCGCGTCAGTATCGCACACTGAGAATTTGAAATTTGAAATCTGGAATCTGAAATTATCTGTTTGTACAGCCAGATTACAAGCGGCGTTTTACCTGTCCCGCCTACCGTAATATTGCCGACGCTAAGAACTACCGCGTTGACGCGATGTGCTTTCAGCCATCCTTTGGAATATAGGAAGTTGCGAAGCCGAGCAGCAATCAAGTAACCAGCCGAAGCGATACCTAAAAGCGAACGCAATAGCGCTGAAACAAGGCCTGCCTTTTGACCCGAAATCAATTTGCGATAGCTCTCTTGATTCAACTACAAAGCCCTTGGTAAGAATTCAAAATGCACTGTGGAAAAGACCACCTGTCATTTCGACCGAAAAAAGCCGCAGCCCTGAGCGAAGCCGAAGGGGATGCGAAGCATCGCGAAGTGGAGAAATCTATTAAAAAAACAGATTTCTCAATTCGCCTTGGCTGTGTTTTCGGCATGCTCGAAATGACGTCCACAATGTTTTTTACAAAGTCGTAGGGTGGGGCTTGCCCCACCAACCTATTGAATTTTAAACTACAGTTTTAAACTTTCAGCTTTCCTCGAGATACGCTTCACAAGATACGAACCACAAGTCATGGGCGACGAGCCGCGTGCGACCACTCAGCTTTGATTTTTTCAATAATGGCGTCCGCCATTTGGCTTGTGCCGACAGCAGTCGGGTCATCGCGGTTCGGCTTCATATCGTACGTTACGCTTTTACCCTCGGCTATCACCGCTGCAACGGCATTTTCGAGCTTGTCCGCCTCGGCCATTTTGCCTATATGTCTTAACATCATCACGCCGCTGAGTATCAGAGCTGTCGGATTGACCTTGTTCTGGCCTTTGTATTTTGGTGCGCTGCCGTGTGTCGCCTCGAAGATTGCACCTTTTTCGCCGATATTTCCGCCTGGCGCTACTCCAAGGCCGCCGACCAGACCCGCACACAAATCGCTGATTATATCGCCGTAAAGGTTCGGCAGCACGAGGACATCGTAAAGCTCCGGTTTTTGAATCAGCTGCATACACATATTATCGACGATGCGGTCTTCAAATTCGATATCGGGATTTTTCTTTGCAACCTCCCGGCTTACCTCAAGCCACAACCCATCGGAAAACTTCATAATATTGGCTTTATGAACGCTCGTTACCTTTTTACGCCCCATATTACGGGCGTAGTCAAATGCGAATTGAACTATACGCTCGGTTCCTTTGGCCGATATGGGCTTTATGGTTATACCGGAATTTTCTTTTACCTTTTTCTCACTATGCTTGTTTATCCAGTTTATCAGCTCACTTGTATCATCTTTCCCACTTTGGAACTCGACGCCTGCGTAGCAGTCTTCGGTGTTTTCGCGCACAACCACAAGGTCGATATCGGAATACCTGCTGCGTACCCCCTTATAGCTTTTGCATGGTCTAAGGCACGCATATAAATCGAGCGTCTGGCGAAGATGTACATTTATGCTTCTATAGCCTTTCCCAACCGGCGTGGTAATAGGCGCTTTCAACGCAACACCTGTTTTCTTAATTGCTTCTATAGTAGCCTCCGGCAGGGGGGTTCCTTCCCGTTCCATTACATCGGTCCCAGCCTCTTTGATGAGCCAGTTGATATCTGC
The DNA here is from genome assembly GCA_049287505.1 of Sedimentisphaerales bacterium. Classification (GTDB taxonomy): domain Bacteria; phylum Planctomycetota; class Phycisphaerae; order Sedimentisphaerales; family Anaerobacaceae; genus NIOZ-UU13. The sequence continues at coordinate 12,151 of JBAQFY010000069.1, forward strand.
GCCTGTAGCGTCGATACATCTTCGTGTAGCTTCTGCAATTTCCGGCCCAATCCCGTCACCGGTAATCAAAGTTACGACTGTCATTTACAATTCTCCAAAATCCTAACAGAACCAATACCCTATCTGTTTATAAAGGAATTGTCAACGATACGCTTTCCAAATTTCTGGACCTGATTAGTGCAATATTTCATCACTTCCGCGAATTCATCCTAAGCACACCCACTTTTGTCATTTCGACCGATGCCCCCGTGCTTTCGTAAGAAAGCATGGGGGCGGAGTGAAGAAATCTATTCAAAAAACAGGTTTCGCGGGTGATGGTCGGTACCTCATAAAAAGTTGTTGGATTAAAGGATTATGCTATAATAATTCCACGAAAATTCTGTCAAAAGGAGATTCGAAATGAGACTATATCTTGTCCAGCATGCAAAGTCTGCCTCAAAGGAGGCTGACTCCCAACGCTCACTGAGCGAAGAAGGACGCAGGGATATACAAAAGGTCGCTGAATTTATCAAACCTTTAAATTTGTCCGTTGATTATCTATGGCACAGCGGTAAAGCTCGTGCGCAACAAACCGCCAAAGTCCTCGCTGAAGTAGTCGAAGTCAAAAAAGAAATAGCAGCTCATGATGGCCTTTCGCCGAACGATGACGTTTCACTGTTAAAAGATGAGCTTATCTCAGGCCGGCAGGACATTATGATTGTCGGGCATCTGCCTTTTCTGAGCAATCTCGCATCACTGCTTTTAACTAATTCCAAATCATCCAACACGGTGGCCTTCAAGAACGGCGGTATCGTATGCTTGGATTATTCTGACGATAATCAATGGCAGCTCGATTGGATGATAATACCGGAGCTTCTTTTCTAAAGTGTTGTGCCATCGATTCGATG
>JBAQFY010000070.1:0-10308 GCA_049287505.1 Sedimentisphaerales bacterium
TACCTGAACCGCCGGCCTGCGGGTTTTTCTTATTGCCTAACCCAAGGGCGAGCGTATTGACATTGGCCAGGTTCACGCCCTGGTCTGCAAACGCCTGCAGGTCAATATTCCATTGTGTCCACTTATCTAACTGTGCTGCGTTTGGATTATCATGAGAGACCACCGCACTACCATTGAGAGCAACATACAAAGTCTCGGCAGCGTTAGCCGTAATGCCTCTGAACCAAATTGTCAGCTTGTTGACACCATTCTCGGTCCAGTCACGCGGATAAGTCAGTGTCTTCTCCGCCTCTGAATACCTGAGGACGCTGTTGTCGTAGAATACGGGCATCGATTGGCTGCCTCCGTGAACGATAGTTTCCTCACAATAAGAACCAGTGGTTTCGTCGCCAACCATAGAGCCGGTCCCATTACCGGCATAGGGCGGTAAAGTAGGATGGGAGGCATAGCCAAACCCATCTTTCCACGACCACCATATCTCATTGTTGCCAACGTCGTAGTCCTCAAAATCATCCACGACAAGGAAGTTGGCGGTCGTAAAGCTCCAGAGGATGCCTGTCCACGGGCTGTCGGGATTGGCGTTATTGACCTCATCAATCCGCCAATAGTAGGTGGTATCCCACAGGAGTTTTCCGGGTTCATAGCTTTCATCCCCTTTGGGACTTGTGCCTTTATACTCTGGTGAAGCTTTGGTGGCATTCTTCACGGCTTCTTCATCCGTGCCGAAGTACACCTCGTGTGAAACGGCATAATCTCCTGCTCCCCACTTGAGTACAGGTGTGTGCTTTACACCCGTAGCGCCATTACATGGATTCGGGCTGCCGGCTTTTATAGGCAACGCCAATGCAGCCTGCGGAATGAGCTGCTTTGGCGTGGACGGACTTTTCCATCGCAGCTCTGCTATCGCATTAGCCGTGTTCTCAAAATACTCCATTACAATCCTGTAGGTATTCCCAGCGACAAGGTCAATCGTTCCACTGTGTTCGATTGGGTATAATGGAACCGATTCCCAGGAATCAACAAGCTGTTTACCGTCTACCCATAGTCGTACACCATCATCGGTCTTGGGGTAGAAGGTGTAGGTCTCAGTATATCCAGCCTCTACTTCACCACTCCATCTGGCTGAGAATTCATCATCGCCGACCGCTGGATCCGGCCCGCCGGGGTCGCCCCAGTTGAAGTTGATTTGAGGATCTGTGCGGGTCAGAATGAAAGTCTTAAAGTTCGCACCTTTGTAGTAATCTGCTCGTAAACCCCCACCAGCTTTTGCAGTCTTAAAGCTCCAGACATCGCCTGTATATTTGGTGGAGCCATCGAACTCATCAACCCGCCAGTAGTAGGTCTTCTCTAATTCAAGAGTGCCGGGAGTATAGGTTGTAACTCCAATTTGAGCTCCTCCAGTAGCACTGCTCACACTATCAAAATCATCACCGAAGTACACGGTGTGCAATTTCGCACCATGACCTGCTGTCCAGCTAAGAATTACATTCGGGGACACAAATTTGCCGTCGTCAACCGGGTTGGGTTCATAGGCCGATCTGGGAGGAACTATAAAACTCCACACATCACCTGTGTATATCGTACCATCGGCACTAACTTCATCGATCCTCCAGTAATACGTCGTGCCAGGTACAAGACCGTCAGGAAAAGCAAATCCCGTAAAACCAAAAACTAAAAACGTCGCTGTTTGGTTGCCCTGGAATGTATCGCCAGTTCCAGCCTCCACATCAGCAAAACTTTCACCGAAGTACACATCGTGCGAGACAGCAGAGGGTGCCGCCAGCCAGCTAAGAGTTGCCCATGTATCCCCATGGATGGCACCGTCAGCCGGATTTGGATTAGCTGCTTTGTTACCCCCCACGAGTTCAGCAACTGCCCACACACTCGGATCTTGCCAACCATTTCCATCGGTTGAATACCAGGAAACCTGTGAGTCTCGATTACCACCGTCGTCATCATCGTTAATCCATACATCGAAACCAATCAGTTGGCCAGGCGTTGCTGGCTCACCCATTATGCTCATCCACGGCAGCTTGATTTCAAGAAGATAACCGTCGTCGGTCGTAGCTACAGCGTATTCAACACCCACTAAGCTTGTAGCTCCGTGGTGGATTGCACTGGGTTGTTCCAATACTTCGTTATTCCACCTACAGGTATACTGGTGGTCATTTTCATCTACGCTGGACCTTTTGCTATTATCACCATCGACATAGACTTCGACACTGTCATCGTTCCATTTATTGTCGCCTCCCCCCGAGTCGTTGGTCAGAGTATCATCATTAACCTCGACCAGCACAAACAGAGCTTCCCAGTTCCAGAGGGCCCGCCAGGTACCAGAGCAATCTGCAGGCGAACTGGGGGCGGTTCCTACTTGACTGGTGCCTATCGTCTGTTCTGTCGAAAAAAACCATACCTCATCGATTCTACCATCGAGCACCGGCATGGCCCCCGGGCTGGGGATGACCACATCTTGGGCCGGGACCCTGCTAACCAAACTCAGCACAAAAACAAGTGAAAATACAAAAATTTTTCTAAACATAATACGCCTCCTTCAAATATAATAATCGATAATAGTTTTAGCTGCACCACATTCAATCCATACTTGTTCAGGATGATTACTCACGTTTTGCTACCACCTCCTTTCCTGAAAGCTAACTATTGACTAAAAGTAAAAAAAAGCCACTATTTAGGTACAAAGCTACCGCCCACAACTCTGTGCCTCCCTCAATAAAATTTCTGCAAAACGACCTGAAATATAAAAAATTTAATGCCGGTGCTTGAAGACCAGAATCCACAGATGTAAGCCTATACGGCATGAGCCTCACTAAATTTCTTTGTACCAAATTACCCACCTTCCCGTCAAGGAAAATCTCCGGTTTTCTGCTTGATCATGACCGGGACGAGGAACCAGATTTTGCAGGGATTTCCCACTTACACTTCACAAAAAGACTCCTGCAAGCTCTGAGTCTCATAATAACATAATTTCTTCTCAATGTCAATAATTTTCGGTAGCTTTGGTACACCATAGAAGCCTACTTAACCATAGCAATTTCAGGTTAGATGTTTTATATTAGTAAGGCAGAATTGCCCTGATGCCTTCTTTCGCTGCTGGTTATTTAGAAGCGAGCTCACTATATATCTTCACTCTTACTCGCGTTCAGTCTGCCAGGGCTCCTGATATTCCGGGAGCTCGCCGGCTTTGGGAGTAGCCATCGTGATGGGCATCTGTACGGGTATTTTCTGGGAACTGCGGACGACTCTGCCCAGCTTTTCTTTTGTTGCTCGGACAGGCTCAGTAACAAGCTCGGGGACGCTGTAGGTCCAAAGACATGATTCATAATACGTCGGATCTTTCTGAGGCAGCCGCATAGGCTTGTGTACCTTTCCGTTTTTATCTACATATGCGATATATATTCTTGTGAATACGCCGCTGCCTCTTTTACTACTGAAAGCTATCCATCGGCTGTTGCTCGACCAGCAATGCCAGCTTTCACTTTCGCTACTGTTGATATCGAGCCGATCATAGGCAAAGTCGCCTGTTTGTTTTGCTGCTTCGAGGTCTATCATATACAAGTCGCTGCTATGTCTGTAAACGGGGAAGCAGCCGTAATCGCACATGCAGAACAGCAGCCAGCGGCCGTCCGGGCTGATTCGAGGCAAAAGGATACTGAGGCCCGTATCCTCGGCCGAAAGCACGGATTCCAGCGGCCCCCACTGGTCGCGATCGATGTTGTAACTGGCGCGGACGAGATCGTACTTTATTTGGTCGTAGGATTCAGGAACGACAGTCTGATCTGACCACGTCATCGGTGCGCTGCAGAAGTACAAGTACCGGCCGTCAGCGGACCAGGTCGGGTATGTTTCGAGCCGGTCCTTTTTGGCAAGATCCGGTGTGGTCTTTACGCTTTCCGACTTGACCAGGTAGTAAGCCATCAGAGAATCGAAGTCCATCACATCTCGGACCTCGCTTGCGGCCGAATGAAAGAGTTGCCTGACTTTGTTGACAGAAAATGCGGCAACCTGTCCGCTTGGATGCCAGGATGTATATCCAAACTTTGTTCCAATCTTTCGTACTTTGTCACCTTCGACCAGCAAAGCCGAGCTACCGTAATCTGCGCTGCGGATGCCTATGAGCATTTTTTCGGCACGGTTTCCGCAAAAAGTATGGCAGTTCACACAACCGTGCTTGAAATATCCATTATTTAATATAGTTGATTCATCAAAGCTGCTAAGATTACGCTGATAGATGCCCATATTTCTCCAGGTGACATGGTCCGGTCGAATCTTTCGATATACGAGGAAAGTATCAATGTCCTCAGGAGCAATCTGGGCGGTGAGGGCTTGAAAGCGGGTCCATCGGACATTTTCTCCATTGGATGATGACGTTGCCGTTCTGGATTCGATAAAGATATCCAGACTGAGCTGCCGGCCGCGGTTTAAATCAAGAAGTTCATGCCAGGCTCGCTTCGGAATCAAAATCACGGGTGTCTTGGTGAATATCTCGATAGGTTTTCCTTTTTCGGAGTATATTCTCACGAAATAGCCTGCCCCTTCCTGCTGTATGACAAAGTTCAGGGGTGCGATGTTTGGCGGGATAACACTGCCGACATAATCCGGCTGGACTTTTGCAGGCCGGTCGATAGAACTGTATTGTGTAATCGTGACTTTTCTGTCGCAACAGGCATAAAGCAACAAAACAGCTATAAGTGCACATACGATTATTGCACAAATGAGTTTAGCTTTTCTGGTTTTATATAATTTTGCTTTCATACGTATATGCGATTGAGTCATTTATTCGGGCCTGAAGGTGCATACATATAATAGAAGAAATAAGTGTTGTGGAATTTCTTTGACAACTCTTTGGAGGCAGCTTTTTTGTCTCCACTATAACCACTGAGAATCCTGGTAAAGTCTTCGATCTGTCGACGCTTTTGCGGACTTGATAGATAACCGCTCAGATGGAGAGGCTTTCCTGTTCCGTATATATAGATAAGGGCCGCTTCTTCATAATGTGTGGGTAGTTCGCGATAATCGAAATCTTGTAAGCGCTCAAAATTCTGGACAAGTTTGCTCAACTGCTTGTTTAACATATAATAGGCCATAAGGTATTCAAACGCCATGCGATTTTGGCTGTTCCTCTCCAGGAGCCATGAAAGAGTTTTTTCCTTGAGAAGGGAGTGAGTGAGGCAATCCTTGTCCAGGCACAAAGAGCGTAGATGCTGAATATACTTGTCCGTGGAGAGGTCTGGATCGGCCTCCAGAAGGTCAAGATAGTGTTTTGCCCAGTCAGCATTAAAAAGAGTCTTGCTGAGCGCGCCGAGATAAATTTTGGCGGAGCCTAAATTGCCCTTTACCATATTTATCAAGGCCAGTCGCTGCAGTACCATGGGGCGGTCCCCGAACCCTTCGAGACATTCAGTCAGGTCATTTTCAGCTATGTTCACAACACCGATGTCTAAAAAAACATCGAAGATTTGCCAGTACATCCATTTATATTTCTTATCAGATAGAAACAGGTAATCTGGATGCTGTGGCCAGGAGAACATATCATAGCCGAGTCGGCCGATATGATATAAAGCTCTATTGACTGCGTGGGCTATAAAGGGATTGTCAGGATTATGTTGAGCCGACGTAAGCAATTCCGGCCACATCTTGTGGTAGGCATAGTAATCAACTTTAAACCGGGTTCTAAGATTTTCATTGCGGGAAAAGAAAATGACGCTACCGGCAATAGCAAGCAAAAGCAGCGATTCGACGGCCCATTTGAGTTTTGGTGAGTGTCTATACCGGGAAAATATCTTTAACAGTAAGTTAGATGATTCATTTCGGTGCTTTTTTTTGGCCCGTTCTTTTACAAAATGAAGTCTTTTCCCGAGTATCTGCAAAAGACCAAATACAAAAAGTGTCAAAGGTAGGAGTAAATACAGTAGATAGACGATTGTCACTTCTCTTTTACGAGTTTCATAATGAAGAATTTTCCAGGAGAAAGGTAACGAGTTGCAAAAGGCATCGATAATACTAACGCGGAAGACAAGAAGGCCCACTACGTATGGAATAACAGCAGCGGATAACAAATAAAATAGACTCGTCTTCCAGCGGGACCTGAAAATCAATTCATAAATTGCACAGACAACTGCAAAAAGAAGAAATGCTCCGCCGGCAAGGTAATACAGAATTACAGACAGGGATAAAAAAGTGCTCAAATAGCTTAAAGTCGTAATTCGCGATAAAGTCATCTTTAAGTACAGACATGCGATAAGTAACGTAATCAATAATGCCATTGTTGTGGTAAAGTGATAGGCATACCGGGTGTAAAGAACAAGCAGAAGAATCGGTAAGATAAAGCAAATCCAGCGAATTCGAGGTAAGTTTGCTGCTTTCAACAGATAGTCTATACATACGCTGAGCAGCCAGGCTTGCACTGTTACAACAAGAGCTCCGACCCAGGAATAGTAGAAGAGCTGAGACAGGAAAGCTGAGAGATATTCGAGAGGTCCGCCTGGGTATGATAGAAACGGCAGAAAAAAAGTCCAGCCTTTGTAAAAGACTGGGAAATTTGTAATAATGCCGGCCCCATGATACATAAGTCGCAGATCCACATAGAGCCAGAGATACAGATAGAAAAGAATAAAAAAGAGAAAGCTTTGTAGCAACCGTTCCAAGCCTTGGCTTGAATGTTGCTTTATTATATCTTGTGAACAAAATTGCGAAACAGACATCCGCCCTGAAGATTTTGGAAGCGAATTCGACATCACTTTCCTATACTACATAATCTGTGATTTCCCATATACACTTCACTGAAATACTCCTGTAAGCTTCAAGTCTCATGATACCGTAATTTCATCTCAATTTCAACAAATATTACGGCAGGTTCAACATACTGTGCCCGTAATTAAAGGCTGCAAGAGGAGTGTTAACGTTCTACAAAATACTGCGATTTTTCGGTGACATCATGTCGCCAAAATGTCTCCACAGATGTCAAATTTTATGAGTGATGAACACACCTAACATTAAATTCTTACCCGAAAACACATCTTTTCAAGAATTTTAAAGATAAAATCGGATTAAGTAACCGGATGAAAACAAATGTATCAATCATATAATTCTTTTGGGGATATTCTCTGAACACGTTTATGATTGACAATCCAGCCATCTTGTCTGAGCTTGGCGGTAAGTGGTCGAAAAGACCTCATATGGCGATTTGTCGCTGTCATCTTCTTGGCTCATGCCTCTGTAGTTGACGTATAGCAGGAAGGCCAGAACATCATGGTGATAAAACATGAAGCTAACCCAGAAGGACAAGACGTTCTTGGAGAACTTGAAGAAGCTGATGGAATCGAAGGATATATGGGTAGAGTTGAAGCCTAATAGGCCGAGCTATATGGTTCTAAAGGGAACCTATGGTGAGAAGATTCATAAGACTTTTCGGATGACACGGCAGGAAGTAAGGTGGAAGTTCTATCGGTTGTTTAACCAAGTATACGTTGATGCTTTTTCCACAATATTGATGATTGAAAGAATCTTTGGAACCCAACTGAGAGAGTATGCAATTAGGATTAGTAAGGAGAGGTATGAGTGGAGGTGGGAGATTCTAAGCAGCAGCTTTGAATCTTCCAAGGATTTGAGCTGAATTAGCCATGCCTTTTTGGCTGTTATTCGCTCCGGCTTTGATACATTTGTCTTTACTTCCTCATTACGTCTCACCTCTTGACTAGCTACGGAGCGAAGCAACCGTGACAGGTCGGTTGATTCAGCGCTGCTGCCAACAGACCTGCCACCTGTGGATAACTTCACGAGACACACTGCTATCCGTCAGAAACCTCCTAACAGTCCTTGAACGTAAGAAGCTCAGAAGATAAGATAGGAGGGATTTAGTAAGCTGGATTCAGCCCGGGTATGCCTGCATGGTTAAATGGACCCCATGACGCGTCGGGAAAAACTGAATTGCCAGCTCTGTATCCGGCTGTAAATACCGGCTGGTTTGAAATCTTCAAAGCGTTGGAAATGGTAACAAAACTGAAGGAGGTACAACTCATGACCGTGAATTTATCCAGAAGAAAAATGATGCAGGCAGCGGGGGCAATTGCGCTGGCCCCTTCCGTGGTAGCGGCAGAACCGGCTGTCAAGCGGTGGCCGATTGTCGAAAGTTCGGACACGCCGAGGCTTTGCCTGAGCTTGGGGGATGGAGGGCGAGCCCCGAGGGGCAAGGAAGACGATGGTATCCGGCGGATCAAGCAACTCGGTGTGGACTACGTGTTGGGTGGAGGGCCCCGCATTCCTTGGCAGGAGGCCGACCTGCGCGCCCGTATTGAGCGTCTGAGAGCAGAGGGCCTGACCTTGTACAATCTGATGATCGGCGGATTTCGGAACACCATTTACGGCAGGCCCGGTCGCGACGAGGAGATCGAGAAGGTCATTCAGTCCATACGCGCCGCTGGAAAAGCTGGCTTACCGGTGATCGAGTACAACTTCTATGCACACCGGGCAATGGAGGGCTATTACGAGCAGGTCGGTAGAGCCGGCGCAGGATACACAGCATTCGACTACGACCGCATGAAAGGCCTGCCGCCCCTTCCACATGAAGGCGCTCACAGCTTGGAAGAGATGTGGAAGAACATTACCTATTTTCTTGAGGCGGTGGTGCCGGTGGCCGAGGAGTCGAAGGTCCGGCTGGCTTTGCATCCCAACGATCCCCCGGCGCCGATCAGTCGAGGGTCTGGACAGATCATGGGAACGGTAGCTGGTTGGAAGCGCCTCATCGAGATCGTCCCGAGCCCGGCGAACGGGATCACATTCGACTGCGGAGTGACAAAAGAAATGGGTGAGGACCCAGTGGAGGTCTGCCGCTACTTTGCCGGCAGGAAACGGATTAACCACGTGCACTTCCGCAATGTGCGTGTGGAAAAACCTTACGAGAAATACACTGAGGTGTTCCCGGATGAGGGCGAGGTCGATATGTTCAGCGTCATGAAGGAGTTGGTGCGGCAGAAGTACACCGGAACGATCTATCCTGAACATCCGCGGGCGCTGGACTATGACCGGCAGCAGCCTGGCTTTCGCAGGGGTTATCCTGGTGGTGGTGGGTATGCTGGCATCGTGTACAACGTGGCGTATGCAAAGGCCATGTTGCAGGCAGCCTTGGCATCCAGATGATCGCTCGCAGTAGCATCAGCAGTCCTTTGGTTATCCGTGGCCAAAATGGGCACCGTATGTCTGTCATTCGAGTGTTGACACATGTCAAGGCAAAGGATTGGGAGCTTGGGTCTCTTCACCAAACCGCCTCCAGGCAGTTGCGGGTCGCAGTGGGATGTTGGGGCTGGACTGTTGTTTCGTGGTGTGCAGGCCAAATCTGTATTGACTGGAAATCCTCCGGTCTCGAAGAAGATAGATCAAGACAATGGCATTTCTTGCCGATGATGTACTAACTGGACAAAAGCCCCTGAGATGATAAGGCGAGCGGCAGGGAGGAGCGCTCGCCATTTCTGTTTCCTAAGATCGGTCAAATCTTTAAGCCCGGATTACATCTCGTTATTGGACTTGCATCCGTCAACTTGTTTTAGGCTCGTCTGGTACGATGCCAGTATGATACCCACCTTACATATCCATTAGCCTTGCAATCCGTTTCTCAGTAGGCGGGTGGGTTCTGAACAACTTGTCCATTTCGCTTCCGGTCAGCGGTGCAACGATAAACATGTTGCTTTGTGCATCGGGAACCCGAAGCGGGTTCCGTCTGCTGGCTGTTTCCAGCTTCTGCAATGCCCGCGCCAATCAATACATGGCCGCTGCAAGTTCGCCTGCAAGTTCGCCTGCTCGGCCAACATTACTAAGGCTTGCAAAGCACATACCAGCAGAACACATATGTTCGTAAGTGCAGGTTGGGGTGGGATGATTGGAACTGGTTATTCTTTGGTAGAGTGCCCAACGAAATGTCGCAGCGAATAAGGTGGCAAGTCGCTCAGAGGTCTCGGTCAATGGTCACTACTGCCGCTAACGTTGCCTGCACGGTCATAGCCGCGTTCTCAATATCACACGTTTCCGGGATGTCTCCCTCGGCGTGATAGTTTGGGTCCCCGTAAGGTAGAGAACCGATATTGATGACCGCAGCGGGGTAGCCGGCCAGGACAAACGAGCCATCGTCGTCTCCGGGACGTGGCCTCTCAGCAGTCCGTTGTTCCAGACCGATGGAAAATCGAGTGTTCACCTCAGCCATCAGTTCGGCGAGACGCTTACCCTCAGGCTTAGTATATGCGGTTACATTGGTCTTCTTTCCTGCGGCAGTCTCCTCTGCCGTCTTTGCTCCAATGCCGT
>JBAQFY010000071.1:0-8963 GCA_049287505.1 Sedimentisphaerales bacterium
CAACTGTAGAGCAGAAAACGAGAAAAGCTGGTTTCGATCGTTTTGTAGCAGCGTTGGAACTACAGTCACGCTTCCAAGTCAAGTTAGGAAGACTTGCCAGGCGTGTAGACCACAATGGAGAGATCAGGTTTGAGCAGAAGATGGTGGATATTCTACTTGCAGTTGATTTAGTTCAGTTGAGCGTGGGTCACCAGATTCAGCGAGCTGTTCTCCTGGCGAAAGATAGCGATTTTGTGCCAGCGATTCAGATTGCACGTAACGCTGGCACTGTTGTAGAGCTATATTATCACATACCACCACGACCACACACAGAACTCATGAATGCTTGCGACGATCGCATTCTGATTGATAGCGACCTAATCGACAAAGTCAAGCGTTAATAATAGTTCGTAACTTCTGATTGATTATTTTGTTGGTTTCTTTTATTCTTAGGCTTCTACTGATTCCATAAAACTCTTATTTTGCCTATAGGCTCGTGCATCCTCAAACTAAACCTATTCTGTATTGCATTAAGGCTGAATAATTTTACTTGAAGAGTCCGGTTTATTGATGTAGAGTATCATTGATTTTTAGCCTCAAGTTGGTGAGGATCTCTATGGATGTAAGAAGATTTGGGTTCTTGTAGGGAAACGATACTAACAAAAGTTACGCGGTCAAAGGAGAATAATTGTGTTGTCGTTTTATCAATACCGAAACAATCAGCTTGTGCTGACTGAAAATATGGGTGAATGTTATATAATCCGAGCGGTTAGGGCAACCACCGATGAAATCAACCAGCTTCAGAACCTAACACAAGTTCCAGTTGATCTATTGGCGGCTGCAACCGACCGAGATGAACGTCCGCGTATCGAGATTGATGATTCGTGTAAGCTGCTGATTATCCGGATCCCACACCATTACGATCAAGTACAAGATGTTCCTTACATCACAATCGCTTTTGGCATAATCCTGACTCCGCAACACATCATTACCGTGTGCTCAGAAGATAGTCTCGCTTGGTCGGAGATGCTTTCCGGACGGCTCCGCATTCCAGAAGCCACAGACCGAATAGCGTTTCTTTGCTCACTTTTTATGCGGATTGCAAGGCATTTCCTCAATTATTTGAACAGTATTCGATGTGAGGCGGATAACGTCGAGAAGGCAATCCATGTATCTATGAAAAATGAGATGATGATTCGCATGTTGAACCTTGAGAAATGCCTCGTTTACTTCACAACATCTCTCAGGGCGAATGAACCTATTTGGGACAGGTTCACCCGCATGCACGGTCGAGAGTTAACAGAAGCAGAACAGGAGATGATTGATGACGTGCGAATTGAGTTCAGGCAGGCCAGAGATTTGGCGGATATACACAGTAATATCCTCAGCGGAATGATGGACGCGTTTGCTTCGATCATCTCAAACAATCTTAACGTAGTCATCAAAGTTCTTACCTCGGTTACGATTATCTTGATGTTGCCGACGTTGTTAGCAAGTATATACGGGATGAATGTGGAATTGCCTTTTCAACATTCACCTCATGCCTTTGCGATTACAATGATCGCGTCAATCATTCTCTCTATTGCAGGGGTGGTCATCTTCTGGAAGATGAGGTGGTTCTAAACGTCTGAAATATGTCTAATAATGGCTTTAGCCATGGCATTAGGAGCCAACGTCACCCTCCAGACCATCCAAGCCGACCACTTGTGCCAAAGAATTTTTTCAGGATACTTCACTATTTTTCTTGCGCTACCATACAGGCGTTGTTAAAATGTCCCAAGTTTGTCCCCAGATTCTTGGGGCATATTTTTTGAACGATTCCGCCCAAAGACAGCGGATCTTCGATATTGAAAGGACTAAGAGAACCGTGTCTAACGATGAAAAGCAATCTTTACCTAAAGGCCGGATAATGTCAATTGACGCCCTTCGCGGCTTCGATATGTTCTGGATTATCGGCGGTTGGTCGATATTTCGCGGCTTGCACGAGATATTCGATAATACGACCACGGAGTGGATAAATCGGCAGCTCTCACATGTTCGGTGGGAGGGCTTTCGCCCTTGGGACCTGATTATGCCGTTGTTTTTGTTCGTTGTGGGTGTAGTAATGCCGTTTGCGTTCAATAAACGCCTTGCCGCAGGCCAGAGCAAAAAACGGCGGTATCTCCACATCATCATACGAACCGTGATTCTGTTTGTGTTGGGTATGGTAGCGCAGGGAAATCTGCTTGAATATGATTTATCAAAGCTCCATATCTATAGTAATACCTTACAGGCAATTGCAGCGGGGTACTTAATCTCAGCAATAATTCTGCTCAATCTGCATCTCGTATGGCAGATAGTAACGACTACGGTTTTGCTATTATTGTTCTGGGCCTTGATGATGCTAATTCCGGTGCCGGGCCAGGGTGCGGGCGTATTGACGCCCGATGGAAATCTGGCAATTTATATTGACAGGCTCGTTTTCGGCGGCTTTATAGATGGAACCGACCCGCCTTACACCTGGATTCTAAGCAGCATGACATTTGCCACCACGGTAATGCTCGGAGTAATGGCGGGGCACTTATTGCGTTTGGACAAAAAGGGCATAGTGAAAGTATTGTGGCTCTTTGTAGCGGGGGTGAGTTGTTTAGTGCTCGGTTTGGTTTGGAATATTTGGTTTCCTATCATCAAGCACCTGTGGACAAGCTCCTTTGTCCTTTATTCGGCAGGATGGTGTTATCTGCTGCTGGCGCTGTTCTATCTGGTTATTGATGTATGTGGTTTGAAGAAATGGGCCTTCGGCTTTGTTGTAATTGGAATGAATGCGATAGCAGTATATATGGCGACCCATGTCTTTAATTTCCGCCATATAGGGGATATTTTCGTGGATGGTCTGGACAAATATGTTGGAAATTGGAGCGCCTTCATTCACGCCGTGGCGGCGTTCGCCGTCATTTGGCTGATACTGTTGTGGATGTATCGCAAGAGGTCATTTATAAAAATCTGAAATAAAAAGCACAAAGTGAAAAAATAGTGATTCAAAATTTGAAAAAGGAGAAGAATTTTGGATAGTGTTCAGCAGGATTTGATTGGACGTCGGTTAGCCTCGGTCGATGCGCTGCGGGGCTTTGATATGTTCTGGATTATTGGCGGCGGGACCCTCTTCGAGAGCCTGATAGAGGTTTATAACCACCCGGTAACCGAGACAATTCAGAAACAATTGAACCACGTCAAGTGGGAGGGATTTCATTTTGAGGATTTGATATTTCCATTGTTTCTTTTCATAGTTGGCGTCGTGCTGCCGTTTTCGATTACAAGGCGGGTAGAGCGCGGACAAAGTCGCTTCGCACTACACCTGCACATTCTCAAACGCTCAGCCATAATTATTTTGTTAGGTTTGATATTTAATGACCTCCTGCAATTCGATTGGGCTCAAATGCGATGGCCGGGCGTGCTCCAGCGAATCGGGTTGTGTTATTTCTTTGCTGCAATAATTATTGTACATACGAAATGGCGAACCCAGGCGATTATTGCAGCGGCGGTTCTGATTCTGTACTGGCTTGCGATGGTGTTGATTCCGGTGCCGAACTATGGAGCCGGCAACCTCACAATGGAAGGGTGCTTGTCCTCATATATCGACCAGCAGTTAATTCCGGGTGAGCTCTACTACGGATATGGCGATAATGAGGGTCTCATTTCGACATTGCCTGCGATTGGCACCGTCCTTTTGGGCGCGCTGGCGGGACACTGGCTTCGTTCCAGGCAGTCGGGCAATCGAAAAGCAGCCGGTCTGGCCATTGCCGGCGTAATCAGCTTACTCATTGGATTGCTCTGGGGCCTGGTTTTTCCTATCATCAAAATTATCTGGACCAGCTCTTACGTTATGGTCGCTGGCGGCTGGAGCTTATTGCTGTTGGCAATGTTTTATTGGATAATTGACGTCAAAGGATACCGTAAATGGGCGTTTTTCTTTATTGTTATTGGGATGAATCCGATTACGATATACTTCCTCCAGAGATTTGTTGACTTTGATGGAATTGCCGATTTCTTCTTTCGGGGGGTCGCTGAGCATGCAGAGATGTTTAAACCACTGATTTTGCCGCTTGGTGCTCTGTTGGTCAGGTGGTTGTTTCTGTGGTTTTTGTACCGCCATAGGATATTCTTTAAGGTCTGATGTAAGCGGGCATAATACGCCGTTGCTTTGTAGAGCCGGCTGAGTGCCGGGGTATCCTTGTGCTTATTTTTTGCAGAGATAGACTGATTTTTCCCACTTTTCAATCCTCAAAAAGGGTGTGTTTTTTGCAAAAAAAATTTTTCTTTGGATATTTGTGGAGTTTTTCCTTGACCTCGGCAGGTAGGGTGCTATAATTAAAACAGCTTTTTCATTTTTTGCCCCTGCTTTTCTCTTCCTTCTCCCCTCCCTCCGCAAAAAAGCAGGGGTTTTATAAAATCTTTCTGGTAAATAAATTACTATTGCCTGAAGACGGCTGCTCGTAAGTTCCGAAGCACGGTACAAAATCAGGTGAACCAAAGTGCCTAAAGTGCCTAAAATATGGATATCAGGAGAACAGGAAATCAGGACGCAGTCCACAGGAAACCTTACGGTGGATATCAGGGAATCCGGATACCAGGAAAAACATAAAGTAAACATGATATCCTGGTAATCTGATACACTGATAACCTGGAGCTTTAGCTCACTTTAGGCACTTTCTCAAGGTGAGAAATTTTCTCCTATTGTCCGAATGAGACGTTAATAGTCAATTCTCAGGTCAGGCCCAATTGTTCAGCCTCAGTGTAAAGGCCGTAATGTTTCATTTTTTTGAATAAAGTTGTGCGGTTTATCCCAAGGGTCTTGGCAGTTGCCTGTCTGTTCCAGTGATTGGCTTCAAGGGCCTGGCGGATAATATTTTTCTCCGGCCCGCCTAATGCTTCTTTCAGACTCTTTGATTGGTATCTTTGTTGCTGTTGGCTTTGCTCTTGCCTGATTGAGTTTGGCATGTCCTCGTGGCCGATGAATTTATTCTTACTCAGCAGAGCCGCCCGCTCGATTACATTTTCCAGCTCACGAACGTTGCCGGGCCAGGAGTAACGCTCCAAATACCCCATCGCCTCATCGGTAATACCGAGCTTATTTCTGTTGTGCTGTGCAGAGTACACCCGCAAAAAGTGCTCCGCAAGCAGTCGAACGTCTCCCACCCTCTCGCACAAAGGCGGCAGGTCTATTGTTACGACATTTATCCGGTAATATAAATCTTCTCGAAACCTGCCTCGCCTTACCTCCTCATCAAGGTTGCGATTTGAAGCAAGTATAATGCGTGTATCCACGGTTTGGGTTTTATTACTGCCGACCGGGTCGAACTGTCTGTCTTCCAGAACCCGAAGCAGCTTGGCTTGCAGAGCGGCCGAGGCATTGGCGACTTCGTCCAGAAAAATCGTCCCTCTATCTGCCGCCAGAAACTTGCCTTCTTTATTATTTACGGCGCCGGTAAAAGACCCTTTAACATGGCCGAACAGCTCGCTCTCGAGCAGCGTCTCTGGCAGTGCCCCGCAGCTTACCTCGACGAACGGTTTGTTGCGTCGGCTCGAACGATGATGTATTGCTCTTGCTAACATACTTTTACCCGTTCCCGACGGTCCGGCCATCAGTATTGTGGTTTTGGTGTCGGCCACCGCCTCAACAAGGTCGAATATCTTCGCCATTTTGTAGTTATGGCTGATTATGTTCTCCAGGCGGTATTTTTGTTCGAGTTGCAGTCGGAGGCTCTCGTTTTCGCTCATAAGCGATTGCTGCTTAATCGCTCTTTCTACCGCCAGCCGTAACTCGTCATCGACGATCGGTTTTGTAAGGTACTCATAGGCGCCTTGCTTGATTGCCCTAACTGCGCTTTCGATGGTCCCATATCCGGTTATCACAATGGCCACCGTTTGAGGATGGTTTTCTCTGATAATATCCAATAGTTCGAGGCCATCTCCGTCCGGAAGATTTACGTCTGTTATGACCAGATTATAGTACCCTTGTTCTAACTTGGCTAAGGCGCCCTTGAATGTTTCTGCACCGCTGGTCTGGAATCCTTCGAGCCTCAGGAACTCGCACAGTGAATCCAATATGATTTTATCATCGTCTATAACAAGAATATTTTTTTCTCTCATAGAACTTTCCAATCCGTTTTTATGTATCCTTTATAACCCGCTTGCTGTCGGCAGGTACACAGTGAAAATACTGCCGCCATCAGGAGTGTTTTCAGCGGTTATTTGACCGTGATAGCTTTCAATTATGTCTCTGCATATTGCCAATCCCAGACCTGTTCCTTTCCCTTTGTCTTTTGTCGTGAAGAAAGGCTCAAATATAGCTTCTGTATTTTCCAGCGGTAAGCCTGTTCCTGTGTCGCGGAACTCAGCTACAATAGTATTGTCCGCTGCCAGACGCGTTGAGATTCTTAGTTCTCCGCCGTCCGGCATTGCATCCAGGGCGTTCTTGGTAAGATTACAGAACACCTGAAACAGATTGCCGCTCCTGATTGGAGGAATGCCGGAGGTATAGTTTCGTAGTATTCGTATATTCAGAGCCTCTGCTTTCGTGCCCATTGTTTTGATGGCATCTTCAATAATCTGCTCTATTGGGGTATATTCCAACGGCGTGTAAGTGCTGCGAGAGAATTCCAGCAGCTCGCTTACGATTTGCACCATTCTCATAAGTCCCTTCCGGCATTGGGTGAGGTACTCTTTGGGTTTTTCAAGGTTTTCCTGCTCGATAATTCTCATCGCGAGATTAACGTATCGCAGTATCCCGTCCAGGGGGTCATTTAGCTCGTGGGCGACTTTAGAAGCAAGCTTGCCGACAGCAGCCAGTCTTTCAGTGTTGGCCGATTGTCTTTGTATATTGACCTTTTTGGTTACGTCTTCGATTATTATAATACCGCCGGGATTTTTTGTCGTTTTGGTTTCTTTCAGTGCTGTGCAGACAATTCGTAACAGTTTTGTTTTGCCGTTCGATGTATAGCCTACGTCATCAAATCTGCATGTTTCCCCTTTTGCAATCGCTGATTTTAATTGTTCTGTCCAGCCAAGCCATATCTTGTCATCGGTACCTTTTGCCAGGGATTTATCGATGTAATTACCTAACTCGATTAGTTTTGTAGCCTGAGGATTGGCCTCGATAATTTTTAAATCAGGATTAAAGGCAATTACCCCTATCGGCAATGACTGTACGATTGACCTGCTATGTCCCCCAAACTCTGAGCTGTCATTCGCGGCATTTGCTTTTAGCTTCTCGCCGTTTTTACCTGAGTTTTTTGGCTGTAATTTTGGATGTTCTGGCATAGCTGCGATAATAAGGCTTGTCTCCATTATTGTCAAGTATGGATGTTGAAAAAAAACAACGCACGCGTTCTCTTTTTCGGACTGAAAAGACTGCTTGTTTAGTAAGTAATGTAACGTTTTATAAAATAAGCAGCTAAATTCATCTGTCCTGTGTCAATGGTCAGCTATCACCGGGTAACGGGGTTTTCTGACGTTGCTATTTATCAACGCCTCAAGTGGCCTCCTTAATTAGCCTGTTGATGTCGGCTGGATAATTCTGTTTAACTTTATGCCGAATAAGCATTTGTAAAAGTTAAAATAGGGTATTCGTCTGCTCTCTGTTTTGGAATGAATTTTGCTCAAAACAACTTTGCTTAACTATACTATACAAAAATCAAGGATGAGGCTGGGTGATGCAGGGAGGCATAAAATGGAAGGAGCTGAAAGACGCAAGTATAAGCGATTGGGGGAGAAGTTTGATATATCCTGCCGTGAAGTTGGTTCTACAACAGAGCAATCTCATAACGGCTGCACTGTGAATGTGAGTCCGGGCGGTTTGTATTTTGAGACTCAGAGCGTGACGTTTAAGCCGGGCAGCCTATTAGAAGTAGAATTGTCAATACCGCCGAGGCGAGGTTTGCTTGAATTTGGCGGCAGGATTTCAGGCTTCGCCAGGGTCCTGAGAACGGATAACATCTGCGCTTCTGCCGGAAATAAGAATTTATCTTCCGAGATATTCGGCGTAGCTGTACAATTCTGTCGGTCCCCAAAGCTTAGTATTTAAGAATTACTTTTCCGGCCAGAAGCCCTCGAAGACTTCCACCGCCGGCCCCGTCATATAGACACAATTATCTTCTTCGCACCAATTTAAATTCAAGTCGCCGCCCGGCAAATGCCCCGCGCATATTCGCTCACATCTGCCGGTAAGCACCGCAGCCACGCAGGCGGCACAAGCGCCGCTGCCGCAAGCCATCGTAATGCCGCTGCCTCGCTCCCACGTTCGCATCGTAAATTCTGTTGGCTTATCAACCTGAACGAAATGAACGTTGACGCGGTTTGGGAAAAGACAGTGGTTTTCGATAGCAGGTCCAAGTTTCTCAAGCTCGATAAATTCCACGTTATCACAGAAAAATATAGCGTGTGGATTACCCATTGATACACAGGTCATTAGTAATTCCTCTCCGAGGATTTCGATGGCCTGTTCGACAACTTTTTCCCTGCGCAGATTTACAGGTATATCTTTTGGCCTCAGAACCGGCTGGCCCATATTGACACAGACCCTTTGGACCTTGTCCTTATCGTCAACCATCATTCCGACGGTTAAAACACCATTGCCTGTTTCTATATTCAATGAGGCGGAGCATAAAGGAGGCTGGTCCGGTATAGAAAATAGTCCGCCGGTTTGGGCCAGTTTGTGTTCGTAGGCATATTTTGCGACGCAGCGGATACCATTTCCGCACATTTCGGCTTCTGAGCCGTCGGCGTTGAAGATACGCATCTGTACGTCGGCTGTTTGCGACCGGCCTATGAGAATCAAACCGTCTGCACCGATTCCTCTATGACGGTCGCTCACGATTTGAGCTAATTTTGCGGGGTTATCAATCTTTTCCTCGAAGCAATTGACATAAACGTAGTCATTGCCCAGCCCGTGCATTTTTGTAAATCTCATTTTTCTTCTCCTTGCAAAAACCACTTTAGTATATGCA
>JBAQFY010000072.1:0-2331 GCA_049287505.1 Sedimentisphaerales bacterium
GAAGACGCCCGCCGCATACCTCTGGTCAACATCGCACAGCGCAACTATGTTTTCACTGCCGACCTCTTCGAGGTCGCCGGCCCCTCGGCCGCCTATACCGATACCGGCTATATTCAGCTTCTCGCTCGGCGGGATATGACGGGGACCTCCCAGAACAGAACGGGGAACAATCATGAACGCCGCCCCTGCCGCCGCACCACTCATAAAATCCCGCCGAGACAGTCCGATACCTTTATTTAGCTGGTCATCGCTTCTGACAACAGCTTCCCCCCACCGTTTGGCTGTTCTATGCTGGCCTCTCATAAAGATATTCCTCTTATACCAAATTTAGTTAATGATTGCCGACCCGCTGCGACGCATCGCGCTAACTTGCCTGAGTTTGTCATTCCTGCGAAAGGGCTTGTTGAAAAAGTCGAGATTGCTTCGTCGCTCGCCCCTAAGGGGCAAGCTCCTCGCAATGACACAAAAGTCGTTTTTCATGTTATTGCGAGCGATTTGAAAAATCGCGTGGCAATCTCAAAACGTTGCTCTTGGACTTTTTCCACAGACCCGAAAGCAGGAATCCAGGTTCTCTATGAGTATTATATGCAATTCTTTCGGCAATTTTTAACTGTAATTGGTATTATATTTTGCGCTCGTTACCCACAAAAATTAGTATTCTCTAACATCTAATCTGATGAGTGGCAGCCTCAAGCGAGTCCCCAGCGGAGTCGAAGGACGAGCTTGGGGATGGCGCCGAATAACTACCAGTAACCACCACGCATTATTTACAACTAACTCATATCTATTTGTAGTGCCAAAGCCGGCAAAGACTAATTGCCGGCCTGATTACATCTCCAGAGACCAGCCCTCGCGATAGTGCATGTTAACGTACTCGTTGGCCTTCTCGTCGTTGGTAACTTTCATATTATCTCCATCCCATAACAGCTTCTTACCGACATTCTCCGGGCGAATAGCGAGATTGCCCATCACGACCGTCTCGGTAAACGGACCGGAATAATCGAACTGGGACGTGGCTTGTCCGCCCGTCTTGCAGGCCTCTATCCAGTTTTGCTCGTGACTGCCTTTAACTCTGGGCAGCGTCTTCGCCGGCCGCTTGTATTCCTTCATCTTCGTCTCTGGTATAAGCCGCGGACTGTCACCGTACTCGCCGCACATCAATTTGCCTTTATCGCCCACAAAAATCACACTGGTCATTTTGCGTCCCGGCTCCAGCTCCTTCGGACGCTCGGGCTTCATACCGCCGTCATACCAATGCACCTTCACGGCCGGCATCCCCTCCCGCGGCGGAAATTCATAATGTACAATCGAAGCCAGTGGGTACGTCTCTTTGTTGACCGGAGTACAGCAGGCTTCCACGCTCGTCGGGTACTTCAATTTCAGTGCCCAGAATACCGGGTCTAGCAAGTGGCAGGCCATATCCGCCAGCGCACCGCCGCCGAAGTCCCACCAGCCGCGCCAATTGAACGGACAATAGCATTTGTTATATGGACGCATTGGCGAAGGGCCAATCCACAGGTCCCAGTCGAGTGTGTCGGGAATTTCATCCACCTCTTTCGGCCTGTCTATGCCCTGCGGCCAAATTGGTCTGTTCGTCCAGGCGTGAACCTCACGCACGTCACCGATGGCTCCATCCCAAATCCATTCGCAAATGTCACGAACCCCGTTTCCGGAGTGTCCCTGGTTGCCCATCTGCGTAACGACCTTGTACTTCCGGGCCGCTTCGGTCAAAGCACGAGCCTCCGACACAAGGCGTGTCAGCGGTTTCTGTACGTAAACGTGCTTGCCACGCCGCATAGCAGCCATAGCAGCTACGGTATGGAAGTGGTCGGGCGTGGCGACAATCACCGCTTCGATGCTCTTCTCATTGTCTAACATCTTACGGAAGTCTTTGTACTTCTTGGCCTGGGGGAACCTCTTGAAAGTGTCTTTTGCCCTATCCCAGTCCGCGTCGCACAACGCAACAATATTCCCGCCGGCCTCCGAGCAAGCCCCCGTATTGCTGGCACCCATACCGCCAGAACCGATAGAAGCAATGTTGAGTTTCTCGCTCGGCGGTTGGGCCAGCACATGGCTGGGGACAATCGTGAAGGCCATCGTTGCCGCCGCAGCGCCGCCCATAAAGTCACGCCGAGTTATTTTGCTGCTCTGTTGTTTGGTAGTTTTTTTCTGGTCTTTCATATCAGTATTCCTTAATAAATAAACGCCATTCTAAATTCTCAAAAATCACAATCGATAACAATTATTCCCCAACGTTACGTTCAAAACCAGCACATAACGATGGGTGGCAGCCTCAAGCGAGTCCCGAAATATCGGGACTCGCTTGGGGAT
>JBAQFY010000073.1:0-20208 GCA_049287505.1 Sedimentisphaerales bacterium
CGTAGTCCTCAAAATCATCCACGATAAGGAAGTTAGCTGTCGTAAAGCTCCAGACAGGGCCTACCCCCGGAAAACTCCTGTGGGATTCCACTTATTATTGGCGTGTTGATGAGGTTAATAACGTCAACCCTGACAGTCCGTGGGTAGGCCCTGTCTGGAGCTTTACGACAGCTAACTTCCTTATCGTGGATGATTTTGAGGACTACGACATTGGCAACAACGAAATATGGTGGGCATGGAAAGATGGGCTTGGCTATGCCGCTCATGGTACTGAACCGGCCTACGCCGGTAACGGGACCGGCTCTATGGTTGGCGACGAAACCACCGGTTCTTATTGTGAGGAAACTATTGTTCACGGAGGCAGCCAATCGATGCCTTTATTCTATGACAACAGCGTCCTCAAGTACTCAGAGACCCAGAAGACGCTGACTTATCCGCGTGACTGGACTGAGAAAGGTGTCAGCACACTGACGATTTGGTTCAGAGGCATTTCGGCTAACGCCGCCGAAACGTTGTATGTTGCTCTCAATGGCAGTACGGTGGTCTCTCATGATAATCCTAATGCAGCACAGATAGAAAAATGGACCCAATGGAATATTGACCTGCAGGCATTTGCAGACCAGGGCGTGAACCTTACCAATGTCAATACGCTCGCCCTTGGTCTTGGTAACAGGAATAATCCGGTAGCTGGTGGTTCAGGTACGATGTACTTTGACGATATTCGTTTGTATCCTCCGCCGGAGCCGGCACCTTAAGCCAAGATTTAGCTGGCGCATGATTGCTTAGTTGATGCCAGGCTCTATAAGTCTGAGATTGCGAGTCCGCCTAAAAGCGAAAGGCGGACTCGCAATGATGTTGAGAATGCGCTCCGTCGCCGAATGGATTGTCAGCGATGCTCTGGTCGTTGTTGTCAATGAGGGTACGGGCAAAAGAGCCAAGCCCAGTTAGAGGCCCAAAAAGAAAGGGCTCTAAAGGGCTGAACTTCTGACATCTCTGAAATCACTTTTGGATTTTTACTCCTATATATCCGCTATCAAAGCAAAACTGGATGATGTCACGGGCTAAGGGAGCGGCGTCGCTTGAGCCGTGCTGACCGCCTTCGACGACCACGGCGATTGCAATACTCCGGTTTGTTCCGTCGGTGACAAAGCCTCCGAACCAGGCGTTGTCCGGGGCTTCTGTTGAGCCGGTTTTACCATAAACCTTGATGCCCTGCTCGGCAAGACTCGCAAGAATCGGTTCGAATGTACTGTAAGCTGTTCCGCCTGTCTCATTAACGACAGCGCTCATGCCATCATAAACTACTGCTAAAGTCTGCAATGAAATACCAAGGTCGATTTTGTTAAAGTCAAATTCGTACCTGTTATCCATAAACAGCCGGGGTGGTTTATATGTACCGCCTCGAGCGATGGCAGCCATTGCATTGGCAACCTGCAGAGGTGTAACCCGGAGATTGCCCTGGCCTATACCAAACTGTCTTCTTTCGCTTTCACTGAGCGGTGGCACCTGCTCAAAACTTGTGATTGTTTCCTTCGGGACAGTGTTGGAGATTACTCCCTGCGATTGGCGCAGGTTTCTGAAGAGTTCGGATTCATCAAAGGAAAGAGGTGGGAATAGTATTTTTCGGCCGTAGCCGAATTTAAATAGCCATTCCTGAAGGACCAGGGGGTCGATTCTGTCTGCAAGTTGGGAAAAATAAATATTGCAACTGCCTCTTACAGCGTTTCGGGCGTTATTTTCCCACCTGCCGTCGTGGCCGGTTTTGTATCTGTTGTATAACCAGCAGCTTGGCCAGCCTTTGGGGGCTTTTTGAGCCGGGCAGGGTATGACCTTCTCCGGGGTGATTTTGCCGGATTCGAGCCCTGCGATAAGAATCAGCGGCTTTACAGATGAGCCGGGCGGATATTGCTCATTTATCGCTCGATTTATTAGAGGCTTATCGGGGTTCTTAGCGAGGTCGCTGTAGTCATATCTGGCACGATTCAAATCAAACACCGGTATCGAAACCAATGCGAGAATGTCACCTGTTCCAACTTCTATGACAACTGCCGCCATTCCGGGTCCGCAATTCGGGTCGTGTTTATATGTAGTCAGGTAGTTTTCTATTTTTTGCTGAAGCTCGATGTCCAGTGTCAGCGAGACGTCTTTGCCGCACTGGATTTCGGTTCGACTTATAATCTGACTGTCTATGTCTTTAACCTCTTCCCCTCTTCTGCCGCGCAGGATGGTCTCGCAAACATACTCCACTCCATCCTCCCTGCCGCAAATCTCTCCGCTCAAATAGCTTGAAAGTTTATCGTTTGCGAAGAGCCCTCTATCTTCCTCACTGTGTGTTACCAGCCCGACCCAGCCTATCGTTTGGGCGGCAGCCGTACCATAAGGGTATGTCCTTCGTGCTTTTGGCAGAATCTGAATATCATCGACGTTTAAGAATTCCAATTGAGCGGCAAAGATATCGTCATCGGTTTTCAATTCCAACAACGGCAAGGATTTGTGCATTTCTGCAATATCAATTTCGTTGACAAGCCGAAGTCGTTCTGTCTGCTCCGGTTCTTTTTTTTCAAAATCAGCTATGGCTTCATAATCGGGGATACTGATTATTATGTTGTTATACTTTTTAAAAAGTTCAGAATTTGGGAACCTGTGTCGCCAGGCCTGAAACGTGCGCAGGTTCCAGATAAAATCGTTTATTCTCTGTATTTCTTTTTTTATCTCTGAAGGTTCGACTCCCTTGAATTGCGCACACTTGCTGATTATCTGGTTCAAATCTGCCAGGCCGATATCCAGCTCTTTTTGTACTTTGGCTACTGCACCAGTATCTTCATTTTCTTTTTCGGCGGCCATCAATTGTCTGCCTTGCCTGACGCGGTCATCCATAAAACACGTGAGCTTGTAATTTATACACAACTGGAACTGAGGTTCATCCGTGGCTAATATTTTGCCTGTTCTGTCGAGTATTTTTCCTCTGACTGTTTTAAGCTGCTGGGATTGCCCCCTCTGGCGTTTTAGCTCCTCGATATCACTTTGGACTGAAGAGGTCGGAAGCAGCTGCATTTGTGTCAGGCGGAGCAAGCAGACCAGTAAAAGCAAAGCACTTATGATTACAAAAATTTTGATTCGCTTATCGTACATAGTATTCCGTCTTTAATGATTCGTGCTGGTTCGTAATTCGGCATTCTCAAGGTGCGGCTTTAACGTCTGCTGAAACGATTTATCTTTATGCGCATCCACCAGGCGGACGGCAAGAATAAAAACGGTCCCACGAGAGCCGAGTACAGAGCTATCCCGAAAAGAGCAGCGAATATGTTTGGTGGAGTTGGCTCACCCTTTATGAAGTTTAAGAAATAAACCAGCGAGCCGGCCAAAAGTGCGGTGATGAATATCGCAAGGAATTGATAAGTCATTTTTCTGATAGCTATGACGTTGTGCAGGTAGGCCAGAGCCGTGCCGAAAAGACCAAAGCTAATCATTTGCGGGCCCATCGTGCGACCAATAAGGTCGGCTGCGAAACCTATTGTGAAGGAAGTTATGATGGCCTCCGTGGTATTGCAATAGACAGCAAAAAAAACCAAAAGTATTAACAGTAAATCAGGCTTGATGTTCAAATCTGCGAAAAAGCTGGCCTGCAGCACCGTGGCAAGAATAACTAAAACTGCAAACCGGAACCATCGCATTTATATATCCTCTGCCGTTCCCATCTTAAAATCTATCGCAGAGTAACGCTACAGCACAACTTAATAACAATTGAACTAAAGTGCCTAAAATATGGATATCAGCAAATCAGGAAATCCGGATACCAGGAAAAAAATAAAGTTAACCTGATATCCTGGTAACCTGATAACCACTACCTGATAGTCTGATGCGCTGATAGCCTGAATTTTCAGTTCACTTTAGCTCACTTTAGGCACTTTAGCGCACTTCCGGCGGATTCATCACGATTACATGTACGTTCTCTACCTTTTGTATGTTACAAACCGGTTCGACTATTAAATCCCAAAGCAAAGGCTCGGCATTGCGTTCGCATCGAGCCACTCTTCCTATAATCACAGGGGTATCCAGGAATCCAGGTCTTTTACTGGCCATAACCTCAGTGCCGATTTTGACTTTGCTCTTTATCATTTTCACCTTGGCTAAGTTGCCACCATTACCTTGCATGAGCCAATCTGAACTGCCGATTCTTACAACTGTGCTGGATTTTGGGTCGGTAAACAGCCTGACCTTGGCGGTGCGGGCATCCACATCGGATATATTTCCGATGATACTGTTGTCGGCCATAACGAATGTGCTGGATTTTGGGTCGGTAAACAGCCTGACCTTAGCGGTGCGGGCATCCACATCGGATATATTTCCGATGATACTGTTGTCGGCCAGAACGAATTGGCCCTTAGCCAGGCCGTCATCCTCGCCGCGGTTTAGAAAAAGCTCGCTGCGCAGCTCGTTGATAGAGACAGTAATCACATCAGCCGGCACAAAGCCCATTCGTTCCCAGCCGGGTATAATACGCATTTTGGCGAGCTTTTCTACATTTTGATGTTCAGCATCGCGCTGTTGAGTAACGTTGGCAAGATGGTTCAGGAGTCTTTTGTATTCATCTCGACTTACTACATCTCCAAGTGGCTGGCGAGTACCGGCCGAAAGTGAAATGTTTCTGCCAATACTTAAGGGCCAGCTGAAAATGCGGTGAAAAGCAAGCTGGAATTTATTCGTCAGATTTTTCGGGGAGAAAAGGAAAATGAACCCGGCTAACATAAACCAGGTAAACAACATTCGTCTGGAAACTCTAATTTGCTTCCTTGCCATTTTGTATTGTGGTTCCACCGGACAGAAGCGGCTCCGAGCCATCCCCAAGCCCGCCCCGCACTATTGGTGCGGGACTCGCTTGACGCTGCCACCCATCAAATTAGATGTTACAGAATGTCAGTTTCTCAGATAATTCGCATTACGCACGATGGACGAGGAATCATTCCCATCCATATTCGTTATGGTCCATCGTATCCTTCCACAACTCCAGATTTTCAAGATAGACACTGGTACCGCGAGCTACGCAGCTTAGGGGGTCCTCAACTATTTCGACCTTCAGTCCGGTAGCATTTGCCAGTACGGTATCCATACCGCGCAGCAGTGAGCCCCCTCCGCAAATGTGTACGCCGTTGTCGATGAGGTCGGCGGCCAATTCCGGCTCGGCCTTTTCCAGCGTTGCGGTAACCGTATCTATAATTGCAGCGACGGGGTCCCGGAGCGCCTCTCTGATTTCCTCACTTGTTATAACGATTTTTCTCGGCAGACCGGAGATGGTGTCTCTGCCGGCCACTTCCATCGTTAATTCCTCTTCCAACGGAGCGGCGGAGCCGATTTGTATCTTGACTTTTTCAGCCCTTGGTTCGCCTATGAGCAGGTTGTAAGTTTTCTTAAGATGGTTAATTACCGCTTCGTCCATATCATCGCCGCCAATTCGAATTGATTCGGAGGTGGCGATATCGGCCAGACTCATTATGGCCACTTCGGTGGTTCCTCCACCGATATCGACAATCAACGAAGCGGTTGGGTCTGTGATTGGCAGTCCTGCTCCGATTCCTGCGGCCATAGGTTCATCGACGAGAAAGACTTTTCGTGCACCTGCACGTTCTGCACTATCTATGACGGCCCGTCGTTCAACAGCAGTTATTCCGCTTGGCACGGCGATTACGACTCGAGGCCTGATAAGCCGCCCCCTGCCGTGCACCTTCCTGATAAAATAGCCTAACATCGCCTCGGTGATCTCGAAGTCACTGATTACACCGTCTTTCAGGGGTCTTATTGCGCTAATCGAGCCTGGTGTTTTGCCCAACATTTCACGGGCAACCAGGCCAACAGCTTCACCGTTGTTCAGGACGATGTTGGTTCCTTTGCGAACAGCAACTACGGAGGGCTCATTGAGGACAATACCTTTATCCCGGACACAAACCAGGGTAGTACAGGTACCGAGGTCGATACCCATATCCATACTGAACCAACCTAAAATTGCGTCCAGGACCACTTTCGACTCCTTTCTTGATTTCCAATTTAGACCTTTGCGGAAACCGTAATTTCCAACCGACTATTTTTATATACTAAAGAGCGGTATTGTCAATAGTGAAATTTACGTTGGGATCTTAAATATCGTGCCATACTGCGTATAGCACTGGTAAGCGACAAACGCTGCAGTAGCCAGAACTGCACAAAACGCCAGAGCAAGAATAATCGTATAGAGGTTATCCGGTACTGTTATTTTTTTGCCGCGAGCCTGTCCATTAGGACTCATATATCAGCCTCACAAAGTATAAACACATCTTTTGGGTTTTCTACAAATTAGTACTGACGTTATCGCCGGCTTTAGGCTGTTCCTTCGTAACGTCCATAAGCTCCAGGGTGCCGATTGCCTTTTCAGGCTCAACGTCTAAAATTACAATGTCACAAATAAACTTATCGGCCCGAGTTACGTGGAACGTCATATTTTGTTTGACACCATCTGCTGCTCCGACTGATATCTCAGCCAGAGAATTTTCCAGGTCCACCGTGGTTATTAATCCTTGCAAGCCGATATCTACTGTTGGGGGGGCTACCTGAGCTTTCTCTTTTACAGTTGTAACCGGCTCTGGAGCTACAATCGCTTTGCCGGTTCGCTGGAGGAGCTTGTCTAACTCGTTTTGCAAAGCTGTCTTTTCTTCGAGCAGCTGTTTCGATTGTTTTTCCAGCGTTGCAATTATTGCCATTTTCTCAATAAGAGCGGCTGTGGTTTCATTAAGCTCTTTGTCTGAATCGATTTGCTCAGCTTCGATCATCTTTAGCTTGGCAAGGGTATCTTCTAACAACTGCCTTTGCTTGTCATTGGTGTCGTAAAAGTCTCTGGTTATGGCCTTCCATTTACCCGCTTCCTCAATCAAAGCCGCTTTTTGTCTTTCAGCCTCGCTGAGTTTGGTGTTTAATTGACCGAGCTGTGTTTCAAAGGCGCCTATATCACTTTTTAGCTTCCGTTCCCGCTCGGCCGCATCCTCAATTGTCTTATTTTTATCTTTTACGGCTTGTTCCTTAATCTGCTCCGCAGCATCTTTTTCCCTCTTTTGGTCAAGATAGTTTTGTCTGTAGTTTTCAGCATTAGCAACATAAGTTACGACGATACCGCAGAGAAAAATCGAGGATATCGTAAGCAGAACTATTAATATCTTTGTAAGCGTACTCAAAACAGGCTCCTTTCGTGAACTTTGTGTTTTCTTTTCTATACACCCATTACCCTACGAGAGGGCATCATAAACACGATAAAGGGTTTTATAGGGCCTCTATTTTGGTCGGCACCAATTAGCTGTGAGCCTGAAGTCAATTGGTACAGGCCGGCTAAATATGGCCTCCAGCCCTAATATTATACGTATATACTACAATTTTACGTTTAAAGCTCGGAAAGGTCAAGTTATTTTTGGCAAATAGCCTAAATTAAAATGGGCGGTTAAAAAATGGATGGTGCTAAATCCGATAACATAGTATTTTCAGTGTTCCATTGTCATTTTGTACATTGCAAAACGGCTTTTGCAGCAGCAATACGGACAAATTTTGACTCATTTTGGAGCAACTGCGGCAGAAATTTTGTCAAAGCAGGTGTGCAAATTTGGCCTATTGCCAGCGCTGTCAGCACATTTGCACGCTCACCGGCCTCCATATCCAGACCGCTGGTAAGGTTTTTCTCGAACACTTCGAGGACTTTTGGTTCGCCGATGGGGTCTTTGAATACACCGAGCTGTTCGGCTGCAACCAGCCGAATCTCCAGGATATCATCATCCAGCATTCTAATCAGGGCATTTTTGGCATCCGGGGTGCCGAGCTTACCCATTGCCCCTACACCCATAAGCCGCACGTCCGCGTAAGCACTTATAAGCATCGTCCAAAGCCTGGGATATATCTTCTCATCTTTGAGCATTGCTATGGCTTCCGCCGACTGATATATAACCATGTCATCCGAATCCTTGCTTTGCATGGCGCGCCACAATAACTCTAAGGAGCTTTTATCGCCACTCTTGCCTAATAGTAAAGCGGCGTTTGCCCTGACCGTCTGGTCGCTGCTTGCTATTGCATTTCGGAGTGCTTCGAGATAGTTAGCAGAGCCAAGCTTAAACATCGCATAAGCAGCGGCAGTTGTAACATTCGCGTCACTGTCTTTCAGTAATTGACTTATTGAACTTTTCGAAGGGGAATATTCCAAATCGCCAACAGCCAAAGCGGCGGCAAATCTGACCGGCATAGATTTATCATTTAGTAATTGATGTACCGCAGGCATAAGTCTGATTTGCCCGGTGTCAGCGACCACTTCAAGGGCACGAACCCTGACTAATGGGTCATTGTCGGCCAAACCCTCCTGGATAATTCGGAGAGCTTTTGCCCAGGGCGTGCTTATGTCGGCCACATTGAAATCGCCGGATGTTGTTTGTAACAACTCATCGCATCCAAAAATAAATACTGCTAAGTAAGCAAAAAGCAAGGCCTGAACGCAGAAAACATAGGACAGAGGACAGAGGACAGAAAACAGAGGAAAGAGATGACTTCTGACTTCTGACTTCTGATTTCTGACTTCTGACTTCTGACTTCTGACTTCCGTATAAAGAATCAAGTGTCTCAGTTTTTTTTAGCTTATGTTCCATTTAGCTTCCCTGCCGAATGAGTTTTGTATTTTCCGGTTCGCAAGAATCTTGCCGAAAGCGGTACTATTATGAGCAAAACAAGACAAACTTCACAGGAAAAACCTAACCATTCGCCGAACTTGCTGAAAAAAGTTGTTCTTTTATCTATCATTATTCTGTCGAGGAACCATCCCGGCATACCTGTTCTTGCCATAGTGTGAGGTGGTAAATTTCCGGCCAAAAATCCGTATCTTATGCTGCCGGAACTGTCAATTAAACAGCTTATGCCGGTATTAACGCTTCGCAGGATGGCAAGCCTGTTTTCGACAGCCCTGAAGGCACAAACGGCCGTGTGCTGAGCAAGCTCTGCGCTCGGCAGGACTTTATCATCCTTGAACCGAACGAACCAGCCGTCGTTACTTATATTCACGAGCCAGTCGAGCCTCTTTTTACCCTGCTTGTCCAGGGCAAATCTCCGGGCAATCGCAGGGACGGTATCCTCGTAGCAAATCATTACGCCGAATTTGTAAACCCAGTTGGAATTTTTTCCTTTTGCAGGACGTTCCTCGCTCGTATGACTTCTAACAGGGTAAACTTGAGATTCCTGTCCCCGGCCTGCCATTTCAAAGACCGTGTATTCGCTGCCTGCATCGAGCGAATAATCGTAATTATAGGGCGTAAACTTCATCAAAAAGTTGTAAAGCCAAAGGCAGCTTTTCCTGAACGGCAGAAATTCCCCAAAGGGAACCAGGTGTATTTTATTGTAGCTCTGAGGAGCCTTTGTGCCGTCTATGTTGTACAGAAAAGCCGAATTATACCTCTTGGCTAAATGGATTTCTAAATTTTCCCTGATTTCCGGCACACCACCATAAGCGCCCACCAGCACAAAAGCCGTATCTTTGGAATGTTCGCGAAGCCTTTCGTCGAAAACGTTCCAGGAATATGATGGTTTCAAAAGCCGCAATACTTCAGGATTTAATGTTGCCTGCACCATTGTTTCGGGCCACACAATTAGCTCGGCGCCGGCCTGTGCACTTGCTTTACTGTGCTCCATCAATCCGTTGAATAAATCCTCACTGGACTTAAATGTCCTCTTGACTGACTGAGGGACATTCGATTGTAAAGATGCAACGTAAGGGCCGGGCTCAATGCACCGGTCTTCCTCGCTTATTCTCCATTGTCCGTAGATAATGGTGGCAATAACGGCAGAACATACCACCGCAGTCTTCATTAAATTGCCAACTTTGAAAATATACTTCCAGTGGAACAGGCCATCCACAAATCCTTCCCTGGCTACGGCTTGGCCTTCGCCGAGACGAGCGGATTTGAGGCTGCCACCCATCGAGCATCGGACATCGATTATCAATTCAGCCAGCAATCCATTGACCATCGCAATCAGAAATGATATTCCAGCCGTGCCGAATATGTCGGCTATCTGGATAAGCGGTATGTTCTGATACTGGCTGTGCGCCAGAAAACGCCAGAAAAAACCGCCCAAGAAAAGCCCCTGCATGCGCTCAATACCGACGACTAATACCGCCGAGGCCAGAAACAGCGGGATTTTTTTTATCCTGCAGTATCGCAGACAAAGCGCCAGTATCGGCCAGAGCGCAGCGGTGTACAGGCAAAAAGCAATCCAGCCGACAATAGTTACCGGAACTATCCAGTATAGATTACCCAGCCAGTAACAAACTGAAACGATGTAGCTTACGAGGGCTAAACGATGAGGCTTGGCATCCGGCGAACAGGCTAAAATAAAAGGCACCAGCGAGACCCATGCTAACAGCGACCAGCTTATTGGTGCCTGAATTACCGTCAGCATCGCCGCACTGGCAACGAAAGGCAATGCACAGAGCAAAATATTTTTCATCCATAAATTTTTCAATCGGCCAATTCCTTTAAAGCCGTTACTATTTCTTCTGAACGGTAGCGTTTTTGATTGTTCATCCGCACGGCAAATTGATTTGCAAAATGCTTCAAAAGTTTCCTGTCGGCTATAATCTCCTTGAGCGGCGTTTTTATATCAGCCGAAAGCCGTTTGAGCTCGTTCAGCTCGGTTGTGTTAAGAAACAGGTTGTTCAGGTTTTGTTTTTTCAACTGAGCCAAACGTTCATTTGCATTTACAACATATTTTTCAGATATTTCCACGCCGACGTAATTTCTACCTAATTGGACCGCTGCTGCTGCGGTGGTTCCCGAGCCGCTAAAAGGGTCGAGCACACAATTGCCGGGGTGTGAACTGACGGCGACTATTCTGGTTAGCAGGCTTTCGGGCATCTGGCAAGGGTGCCAACCTTGGCGTTCTTTGAATGTCCCACATACACGGGGGAATTCGTCCCAGACATCGTTTGGCATCTTGCCTTTTGGATTTGCCCGTCTGTCGTTATAAATTAACTGCCGGTCTGAGGGGACCCGAACAGCGTGGTCATTAAAGGTGAAATTTTTGTTGTCATTTACAAAATAAAAAATATGGGTGTGCGCCCGTGCGAATTTATTTTTCGTTTGCTGGCCGAAGGTATAATGCCATATTATCCAGTTGCGCATAAAAAGGCCAAGTTCGTCGCCTATGATTTTTACATTGGCGGCGTAATCATCGCCTATTGCTATGTAGAATGAGCCATGCGGCTTCAGGACTCTTTTGCAGACGCTCATCCAGTCTTTCGTCCAGGCGATGTAGTTTTTCTTTTTGACCTTATCGTTGTATTTATCGTATTTGTAGCCGATATTAAATGGCGGGTCGGCGAAGATGAGGTCGGCAAACGGCTCATCAATCTTGCCCAAAACCTCTATGCAATCACCGCATATTATTTCGTTGAGTAGTTTCTGCATAGTGCTATGTTACAACTTGGCGATGACTTTGCAAGGGGAAATGAAATTTCGACGATTGTCATTCTGAACGGAGCGTAGCGAAGTGAATCCCGATACATCGGGACTCTTCGTTGGCCAGATTCTTCGGCTTCGCCTCAGAATGACAGTCCACGTTTTCAACAGAGCACACGCAATACGAAATACAAGTAACGGGTCACAGGTTACGGGCTTTGCGGCTTGCCCCGTTTAGAAATTTCATTTCTAACGGGGCTTTATTACATTTTGTTCTTTGAATACTTTGCCAGAGAGGTAATCGGTGAAGGTTATCTTCACTGTCAATGGCTCATCGAAACTTTTGACCTTGTCAGCTATGTCAAAAGTCAATCTGTAATTGATGGTTACCAGCGTGGCAAACCAGAGTTTTTTCAGCTCGTCCGGTTCTACGCGCCACTGGCCGAGCAAGGCCTTGTTTGCCTCTGACGAATTGAGGTTCCATAGCTGAACATCAATGGCACCTGTGGCCTTTACTATGTCACCCTCTTCATCAAGGGGCTGTATATAGACAATCAGCTTTTCCTTTGTGCCGTCATCGTCTTTATCGAAGAATCCGGTATATTTACCAATCCTGATTTTTTGGAGGCGATAGAGGTTTTCGCCCTTGACCTGCTCAGGTAAGCCGGAGAGGACATGCATTTGTTTTTTCAATTGTTCATTTTCGGAGCTGGATTGTTCGAGCTGATTTTCTAACTGCTTTTTTTGCTCCGTCAAGCTCTCGATTTGCTCGACCAACGGTGTTCTTTGGCTGTTTGCGTTTTCACAGCCGGCAGCAAGGTACATCAGAGTACAACAGCACAAGAGCACCAAAGCATGAGAAATCCGAATATCGAAATCCAAAATCCGAAACAAATTCAAATGACGGAAATTCAAAACCTGTCCCGAGCAATGCCGAGGGATTCCAAACATTTTGGTCATTCGGACATTCGAATTTCGATATTGTTTCCACCGCAGGGTGTCCTGTGGAGTGCTTCGAATTTCGGATTTCGGATTTTTCATTATTCCTGCTCCTGTTGCTCCTGGCTCCTTACGATTTCAGGTGCTTTTTGCAATATTCTGTCGGCCAATCCGTATTCGATTGCCTCGGCTGCACTTAGCCAGAGGTCTCTGTCGCAATCCTTCTCAACCTTCTCGACCGTTTGGCCTGTATGTTTTGCTAATATATCATAAAGCCGGGCGCGCAGCCGTAATATTTCCTGGGCCTCGATATCCAGGTCGGTAGCCGGTCCAATTAGTTCTCCCGTGATTAACGGCTGGTGCAGAAGAATCCTGTTGTTTGCGAGCAGGAATCGTTTGCCGGCCTTACCGCCGGCCAATAACAACGCCGCCATACTTGCTGCCTGCCCGATACAATACGTCGAAACGTCGCAACGCAGAAACTGCATCGTATCATAGATTGCAAATCCCGCTGTGATTGAGCCGCCGGGCGAATTGATGTAAAAATGAATATCGTTCTTGTTGTCTTCGTTGCTCAAAAAAAGCATCTGGGCAATGATTAAATTGGCGGATGTATCCTCAATTGGCCCACCGAGAAAAACTATCCTGTCCTTCAGGAGTCTTGAATAAATATCATACGCGCGTTCGGTTCGACCACTTTTCTCAATTACTATCGGCACCAGGTTCTGATTAACTATCATATTTACCTCTAAGATTAACAACCTAAAGTTAAAAACGAAAAACCACAATATGGTTAATTGGTGATTGGTTAATTAGTTAATCGGTTAGTCGGATACTTACTACTCACCAATTAACCACTCACCACTCACTATTTGTTTTTACTTTTTCTTTTCGCCGTCCTTTTTACCTTTTTCTTTATCTTTGTTATCTTCCCGCAGCACCTCGTCGATAAGGCCGTATTGTTTAGCCTCCTCGGCGGTCATATATCTGTCTCTTTCAGTCTCGGCAGCGATTTTTTCGACCGACTGGCCTGTGTGTTCTGAAAGAATTTCGTTTATCATGGTTTTGGCCTTTAGGATTTCTTCGGCCTGTATTTTGATATCGGCCGCCTGGCCGCTAACACCGCCCCAGGGCTGATGAAGCATAACCTTGGCGTGTGGAAGGGCGTGCCGTTTGCCCTTAGTGCCGGCTGAGAGTATTACCGCAGCCCCGGACTGAGCCCTGCCGATGCAGTAGGTCGCTACCGGAGAGCCTACGAAACGTATCGTATCGTAAATAGCCATCGTATCGTCAACGCTGCCGCCCGGGGAATTGATATACAGGCTGATTTCGCTGTTGCGTTTGAGATTGTCCAGATACAGCATCTTCATAATTACCTCAGCAGCCCTTTCATACGATATTGCACCTATCAGAAACACAATCCGGTTCTCAAGCAGCATATCGTCCAGACTCATCTGGCGGTAGCGCTGATACTGGCCGTATTGATGGTACGGCTCCATATTTCTCGCAATCTTTATTGCACGATGTTCAATAGACATTCATTAATCCCTTTATGAAATTACTCAAGCTTACTGGATTTTATGTAACTCGTTAATTTACAGTGTCTAAAGTTTAGAGTGCCTAAAGTGAGCTAAAGTTAGAAAAAAGAATATACAACCTGCTTCGACGGGCGCAGCACTGCGAGTATTGAACAAGGAATGATGAATGATAAAGGAAACTTGGAATAGAATAATTCGATATTCGACATTCCTTGTTGGATATTCATTATTCATTCCTTTCAACTTTAGGCACTTTACATTTTAGGCACTTTAGTTCACTTAATATTGTTTCGGATATTTTTACCCGCTGATTCTCTTTTTGCCCCATTTTTGCAATATATTATTCCCCGTTATGGAGTTTCTAACGTTATTTAGCTGCCGTTTTGGGTTTTTTGGGGTTGTTTTTTCTCGGCCTCGTCCGGCTTTTCAGAGTCTCTTTCCGCGGATTTCTTAGTGGTTTTCCGGGCTTTCTTAGCTTTTTTTTCGGGCTTTTTTCCCGTTATTTTTGCTGTCTCGAGTAATTTAGCGATGCAGTTATTTTGGCGTATCTCTAACCTGAACTGGGCTAACGAGCCATCGCGTTCCATTTGCTCTCTCATTCTTTCCGGTCTTTGTCCCTGCTGAATGGCTATCTGGGCGATATGGCCGTTTATCTCTTCTTCGCTGACATCAATCTCAAGCTTATCGGCAACTTTGTCCATAATAAAGAATGCCTTTAGCTGTTTTTTGGCCTGCTCCTCACTGCCGGCTTGAAGCTGCTCCATCTGCTCTTCAAGCTGCTCACGGGACAATCCACGAATTATCAGATTCGTATATTGCCTTTGCAGCAGCGTTTTTGCCTGCTCAGCGACAATGTCTAACGGCAGGTCGAAATCGGTCTTGTCCAGCAGATACTGGTGAATTTGCTCGGTCATTTCTGTTCGGACTTGTGTCTCTAATCGGCTTTGTAGTGTGTCCTGTGTTCTTTCCCGCAGCTTATTTTCATCCTCAACACCAAGTCTCGTGAGGAAGTTTTCGTCTAACTCGGCGGGCTTGAGCCATTTGATATCTTTGATTTCGATTTGGATGTCCACCTTTTTGCCGCGATATTCTTCCCTGAAATATGTCTTCGGGACATCGACGCTTATCTGTTTGGTTTCTCCGGCTTTGGCTCCAGCCAGGAGCTCATCGAGCTTCTCGACCGGGATTTGGCCCACAAAACCGTTTTGCCTTACATATATCTCGATATTGTCGAGTTTCTGCTCTTCTTCAATGCCCTCGGCTTTGAGGACCACATCCGCAATTATCTGGTCCTCAGGCTCAATAGCTCCATCCTTACGCGGTGTCCATACACCTGACCATCTTTGTAATCGCTCAATCTCTCTGTCGATTTGCTCATCCGTAACCTCCAGCTTTGTCCTTGTTACCGGAATACCTTCGAGCTGCGGCAAGTCAAAATCAGGACGCACTTCCACTTCAAAATCAAACTTCATCGGGCCTTCGGACGGCAGCTCTATCTTTTCGAAATCAATGTCCGGCTCGCCTATGACCTGCAGCTCATTGTCCTTGACGGCTGAACCGCTCGCATCAATCAGAAGTTTCAATTTGATTTGCTCTGTTGTCTCCTTGCCGAATCTTTTTTCCAGAAGCCGGCGGGGAGCTCGGCCCTTTCTAAAACCCGGCACCAGCGCTTCTTTGCGAAGCTCGTTGTATTTTTCATCGGTGGCGTTCTTAATTTTCTCTTCGGGTATCTCTATAGAGACCTTCTTTTTGCAGGGGCCTGCTTCTTCGATTGTTACTATGTTCTTCGGTTTTGCGGCTTGTTCTTCTTCCAGTGTCGTTGATGCTTCTTCCGGCGCTGTTGGTTGTTCTTCTTCCGGTGCCGTGGATTGTTCTCCGGCTCGCTCTTCAGCTTTTTCCACAGTCTGTTCTGCCGTTTGTTCTTCGGTTTGCTCTTCTTCAGCCATTTTCGTGCTCCTGAACGATTTTGTCTTAGCAGCTCTGAAATAATAAACAAAAAAGGCATCAAACCCGCCGTTTTGCTTCGCTCTCACCTGCGGTAACGCCAGTGCAGCCGAAAAAGCGAAGTTGCGGGCTTTAGCCAGGTTTTCACGATTTTCTAAACATATCGGTGACCAATGCCAAACTACCACTTAGCCGGTATCTCACCGATACTATAAGGGTTCCTAAACGCAAGAAAATGCGTTCGCGGGCCCCTATCCCTGGGAAAACTCCTGAAAGCGGGTGATGAGACTTGAACTCACGACATTCACGTTGGCAACGTGACGCTCTACCACTGAGCTACACCCGCATATTCGTATCTTGTTGCTCGTCGCTCGTATTTGATTAATGAGATACGGTTTAATAATTATAAGGGCTACCATCGGCTATGCAAGTGGTTTTTTGCAAAAATTTTGGCGTTTATCCCGGCAGAACACCCCCTAAGCGATGATAAGCACTTACTAAAAACTTAGAACATCTTCTGTCCGCCATATAGGAAACATCTTCCAAAAATCTAAAAAAAACGAGGTTTTTGGAAAAGATTAGGTTGCGGTTGTTTTTTACATTTATAGTATAATATCAGTTGCCGAGTGGCACCCTTGCTGCTCTGCGAAGTAGCTCCATTCTCCGTAGCAGAGCTACTGCGAAGGATGAATCGCTACGTAGCACGAGCAAACTTGTTTTGCGGTTGCCGCGGCCAATTCTTAATCGGAAATTGTAGAACGCAAATTGGAGGGACAGAAAATGGCTGTAAAAAATCCGGTACCACTCAAGAAGTGGATGTATGCGGCACTATGCTTGCTGATAGTGCCGGCGTTATTTACAATTATTTTTGGGATTAGCTGTTCGAAGAAGCCCGAGCCTGTTGTAGCTGCGCAGGATACAGAAGCTGATGCGAATCAGGTGCCGTCCGAGCCGAATCAGCAGGCCGGGCAAGAGCAAAAAGACCCGAACGATAAGAAGCCGTTGCATCTCGACCATAAGCATCCGGCTTTTAAAGAGCACATCGAAGAGCGTGAACAAATGGTTACCTGGCAAATCCAGGCCAGAGATGTCAAGGACCCCAACGTCCTAAAGGCAATGCGAATTGTGCCCCGCCACGCCTTTGTCCGGCCCACCGAGCAGGGTTATGCCTATGCAGACCATCCACTGCCCATCGGCTATGACCAGACCATAAGTCAGCCGTATATCGTTGCCTTTATGACCGAGGCCTTGCAGTTAAAGCCCAATTCCAAAGTGCTCGAAATCGGCACCGGCTCCGGCTATCAGGCCGCGGTCTGCGCCGAGATTGCAAAGGAGGTCTATACTATAGAGATTGTCGAAGGGCTTGCAAACAGGGCCGAAAAGTGCCTGAAAGAGCTCGGCTACCCGAACGTATTCGTCAGGTTCGGCGATGGTTTCTTCGGCTGGCCGGAGAAGGCGCCGTTTGATGCCGTTATCGGCACGGCCGCCGCCGGGCGCGTACCTGAACCGCTGCTCGAGCAGTTAAAGCCGGGCGGTCGAATGATATTGCCTTACGGAACTCCCTCGGGCTTTCAGTATCTGGTCTTGATAACAAAGGATGAAAAAGGTAAAATCAGCAAGCAGAACGTGCTGCCCGTCCGATTTGTTCCGATGACCGGCGAAGTGCAGAAATCCGAAAAAAAATCTGAAAAGTAGCTTGCTGTAAAGACTGCTCTTTAACATTTAATCTGCGGAGTTGTCATTGCGAGGCCTTTTTCAAAGGCCGTGGCAATCTCATCGCATCAAATAATAGAGATTGCTTCGCTTCGCTCGCAATGACACGGGTCATTTGAGCTGCTGCAAAGATTTGTTTAGCAGGTCAGATGCAGGGCGGCGGCGGTGTTGACGCCGGTTTGCGATATTTCGTTGAACCGCTCGACGGCCTTACCAGTATTGAATGCTTCCAACCGGATGTCCTCTTTTAGCAGAACCTGGCGAGCTTCATCTGAGACTTTCATCAGCCCCGATGCGCCGCAGCCGACTATTAACACGGACGTCCTGGCGGTAATGACAGGCTGCAAATCCTCGGCAGATAGCAAATGCCCCTGCTTTCTCCACCAGTTGGCCTGGACTGTGCCACCGAGGATTAGACAATCGCTGCTGTAACTTACTCCATCAATGACGATTTTACCGAATTGATATGAATCAATGTGCATTTCTGCAATCCTCACCTGAAAAACATTATCACCAATAAAGCAGCGATGTACCAGAGGACGGTCCACTACTGATAAATCAGTGTACTAAGAATATAAAAAGACAGGAAAAATTCAATTCAAATTATTTCAGATGAGCTTTCTCTATATTTTGGCTTGAATTGCTTTTACCAGCGGTTCAAACTGCGGCGGTAAAGATTGTAGAAAAGCGGTCAGTTCAGCTTTGCTTGACTGGAGCGTGATTTTGGCCCCCTTATTGAGAAGATAATTAATTCTATCAAGAGCAATTGTAACACGCCAATTCCATTTTATAGACCAGGCCTTTTGCGCAACGTCAACCCAGCATCTTATGGCACTGGTTAGCTGACCTTTGCTCATCTGTTGTTCGGCCTGGAGCGTCGATATGTCCATCTGAAGGATGAGATTGTTTTCCATTAAAGACTTAATACGCCCGTCAACAGGTCTAACTGCATCAGAGATTATTGACTCTGCAATGTTTCTGATTGATTGTTCCAGCGATTTGTTTTTCCCCTGCAAGCTGACTTTTGATTTCATTTCGAGGTCAGGATACCGGTATTCGATTTCTGCTCTTAATTTTGCGATTTCGCTCTTAATTATGCACATTAGAAGAAATTTGTCTTTTTCATATCGCCGGTGCGTGAAATAAAAAATTAGACCAATAACAGCGATAGTAAGCATCGGAGCAAGGTTAATCGCCCGGTACATTTGGTTTAAAAAGTTCCGATTTTTTTCTTCGAGCAGGCGATTTTTACTCTCCAAAAGAGCGATTTGCTCACGAAGATTGGCAATTGACTGGTGCTCTTCATCGATGATTTGTTCAGAGGCCTCGGCATTTTGTGCATCATTTGATACGGCTGACGAATCGGCCGCATAAACGTTGCAAATCAGGCCGTTCGCCAAACAAAGAATAACAATTACGGCTAACGTGTATTTCAGGCGCATAACAAAAAACCCTCTTCCACTGCCGGTTTTGCTCAAAGCTGATAAACACCTAATAACGAAATCTATGCTTCTATTCTTTTCAGAAACCCACAAATGATAGCAGACAAGCAGACCTTATGCAAGCACAATTTGCATCCCATACACAACTAAGGTTATATAAGTGCCCATCTTTCTACAATTTTCAGAAGCTTTTATAATAAAAAAAGCGGAGCAGGAGGGATTCGAACCCCCGGTACCTTTCGGTACAACGGTTTTCAAGACCGTCGCCTTCAGCCGCTCGGCCACTGCTCCGGAACCTGCTCATTTTACTGTCTATTAAATAATCGGGTTAGACGCTCCTTTTTGAGCAGATTTTCAACTATTTTATGCAAAAAAGGAGATTTTGCAAGAAATTTTGGCAGAATTGACGCCTCCATCGGCGTTTGAAAAAATTTTTAATATTTTTTATTTTTTAGTTGACATCGCATAGTTTGCATAACATAATATGTAAAACAAAACAAAAGACACAAGACTAAAGACATAAG
Source organism: Sedimentisphaerales bacterium (assembly GCA_049287505.1). Lineage (GTDB taxonomy): Bacteria > Planctomycetota > Phycisphaerae > Sedimentisphaerales > Anaerobacaceae > NIOZ-UU13. The sequence continues at coordinate 19,545 of JBAQFY010000073.1, forward strand.
GCAAAACGTAAAAAAGGAGATATTTATGAAATTTGAAAGTCAACTTTTGAAGGGTATCGCTCCGGTGGTTGTTCTGGAGATTCTCTCACGCGGCCCGATGTACGGCTACGAGCTCAGCCAGGCCATCGAACAGCGAAGCGGCGACATCCTGACCCTCGGCAAAGGAACGCTGTACCCGCTGCTTTACAATCTGGAAGCGAAAAAACTCGTTAAAGGCAAGTGGGAGAATAACCAGGCCAGCCGAAGGAGAAGATATTACTCTATCACCGGCAAGGGCAAAGGCCAATTGGCAGAACAAAAGGCCCAGCTCAGGGAGCTGACGGCCGGCCTGAATCTCGTCTTCGGCGGAGCACTATGCCCGGCTTAAAAAAACCGTCCTTCTGAGCGCAGCGAAGAATCTAAATATTTAGCCCGTAGTTTTACTGCGGGTTTGAGTTACACGATAAGAAAGGCCGCCGCTATGGTAAAGGAAAATAAAAATAATGATTCACAAAATCTTCCCGCCTGTGCAGTTGAGTTTATAGTGCAGCTCTTAAAGAAGATGCGCTATCGCCGCAAAGTTCGACGGGATGTGCAGGCCGAACTTGCAGCGCATTTTGAAGATGAGCTAAAAGACTGTAAAACCGATGAGCAAAAAGAGCAGAGAGCGAAGCAGCTAATCGCC